>JAHLWJ010000003.1 GCA_019057975.1 Promethearchaeota archaeon
TCTCCGCCACCACCATAGTTGCCGCCACTGTAGTAGCCCCATTTAAACCTTTTGCCATTATCACTGCCAGGTCCCGCCTACTGGCTTTTAAAATATCTTTAGAAGTAGCCATAAATTCCAATTCGCTCCTCGTCAGACCTACCTTTATCTTTCCCTTAATCATGGCGATAGTAGCAGGCACAACTCCATATCCTCGTATAATCTCTTCCATTTCCACGGCCACCTCTAAATTTTCCGGATAAGGAAACCCATGAGATATTAAAGTCGATTCCAAAGCCACCACCGGCTTACCATTTTTCAAAGCCTCTTTTACTTCATCTTTAAAATCAAAAAATCTTTCTCCATTCATACTCATAATCAAGTTATAATAACCCACCTCTCTCTTTCTCCTCTTCTATCCTGCTTTTTAATAATCCTTCTCTTAAATCTCTCCTTACCGCCTCTTTTGTGGAAATAGTCAAAGCTGCCGCCCCCAAACCAAATCTTGCCGCTACTTCCATAGAATACCCCTTATAAATTCCATAAACTAGACCCGCCACCAGCGCATCTCCAGCCCCGGTTACATCCACTACCTTGCCTTTATAGGGTGCCATAAACTTACCCGGTTCATCCTGTCCTCCCTCACTTGAACCACCAGGCCCGCCATAAGAGACATATATTCCTCTTTTTCCTAAAGTGACAATCACATTCTTAACCCTTCGACATTTCAGTTCCTCTGCCGCCTTCACCAAATCTATATCCCGATCATCATCTATCTCCGCCCCTAAGATTGATTCCAGCTCATCCCTACTAGGAGTTATATAATCAATAATCCATCTCCCGCTTCCGTCCAATATCTTCCTTAACTTTTTAGCCTTCTCCACCGATACCGGTTCAATCAAAAGAGGTACCTTAACCTTATTGCATAGATCCACCACATATTCGATACTCTCCTCCGGTATATTAGTATCTGCTACCACTATCTTGCTCCCTTTAATCAAATAGGCCTTTGATCTCAGATATTCCACCGTAATCTCCTCTAAAATCTGCATATCCGAGACTGCTACTTCCATCTCGCCCTTCTCATCTAATATTGCCAGATATATTCCGGTAGGATGCTCTCCCGATATTATCATCTGCTCCGTCCTAACCCCGGCCTTCCCGGTCTCCTCCAAAATCCTTATTCCTTCTCCATCATCTCCCACCGCACTCAACAAAGTAACTGGCATATTAAGCAAAGCCAGATTATGAGCAATATTCCTTCCCACTCCTCCCGAACTAACATTTATCTTACCCGGGTTGGATGTATGCCTTTCCAGCACCTCTCCAGCAGGTCTACCCCTCAAATCAATATTCGCTCCACCTATCACCACTACTCCGCCAAATCTCTCCCGAATATTGCTTAATCTCGGAGAACTTAAAACTTCCTCTCTTATTCTGGTTATTACCATTTTACTGCTCCACTCTATTCCGCCTTATTCCACTTCACCCTACTCTACTCCAAAACCGATAATATTTTTTTAATTATACCACAAACTCCCCTTTCTAACCCAAACTTGTCAAAAAGTTAACCAAAGGTGCCAGGCACCTTTGGTTAACTTTTTGATTGGTGAATCGGTAAATTGTTTTTATCTTTATTTTTATTTGATTGGTAGATTGAAATGAAAAAAGGGGACTGCTTTTTGTAATAAAAAAGCTGCCTGTCCCCTTTTAACCCTCTGTTTTTAATTTGCAGACTGGAAGACTGGACGATCAACCGGCAAACCAATTATGCTTAGCTTACACTTGCAGCCCGCGCCTATACGCACCACGCTGTACGTTGTACACTATATTTACCATACGCTAAATGCTACCCGCTCTACGCTAATTAAACATAAAGCAAAATCGCAATCACTCCAAATATTGCCTCGATCCCAATCAGCACCAGCACCAGATTACGCTCGCTGATTCCGCCACACATCTTCATAATTAATTGTGCCAATCCTACTGGTCCACTATCTGGACAATAAAGTTTTCCATTTTTATATACTCCCCACCAATTCCTGGCAGGAAAATGATTTTTCGCCTTAATTAAAAAATCTATCAAATAAGGAATTATAATAATAGCTCCCGCTGTCTCATAATTACCTATAATCACTGCACTCGCAATAACTGCTCCAATACTCAAAGTTCCTACATCCCCTACTAATATCTTTGCCGGATACCAATTATAATACAAAGTAGCCAATAACGCTCCAAATGTTGCCACTAATATTATCAGCGCATCAATCTGCCCAATTATATAGGCAATAATAGCCAAAGACCCCACCGCCACTGCTCCCATCCCTACTTCCAAGCCATTAAAACCCGCCAGCATATTAACTGCATTGGCTGCCCCGGTAATCCCCAAAGGAACTAAAACCAGAGAATAAAAAATACCAAAATCTATCAGCCCTACAAAAGGAATCCTCATCATACTGTATCCTTCTTTAAGGGCCATTAAAGGCAAAGCTGCAAATGCCGGTATAATCGCCTTAATCCATTGCCGCATAGAAATCAAATCATCAAAAACACCGATTATCACCACGATCAATACAGTAGATAAGACAGCCAGAATCGAGGTTAAACTGACCGAAAGTAATAAATCAAAAAAGGTCCTTAAAAAAATAGTAAAAACTATTCCTACTCCAAAGCCAGCCACTATAATCAGTCCACCCATTTCGGGAATCTCTTCCTGTTTCTCACTATTCATATTTTTCCCCACAATTCCCGCTTTCTTTAAGCGAGGGATTACTACGGGAAATCCCGCAAAACTAACTGCAAACGAAACTATAAAAATTAAAAATACCATATACTCTCCCCTTCTGTTTCTTCGGGTTTATAAAACTATCTTACCAAAAATATTTTAAATCAGCACTACCTTACCCTCAAATTTACCGCATCATTATTTTATTATCATATTTTTATATATTACGACAAAACTATTTAAAAATCCTCTTTTTTTCTAAAAATAAATTACGAAAGGTGAACTGTTTCCCTATCCGCTTGTTATTATTCTCTACATCCTCCCCACTATATACTATTATATACTATATACAGTTTTTCCTGCTTATTTAACTCACCATTGATCAACCAAGGAGGTGATTATAGATGGCCGTAGTCGTAACAGTCCCCCGTGATTCAGCTTTGCAATTAAGACTTGTAGTAGGCACTAACCCTGATACCGGAGCACCTATCATTAACAGCAAGATTTTTAATAAGATTAAATCTGCTGCTATTGAACAAGATGCCTATGATGTAGCTACCGCTTTAACGGGTTTGCAGAAGTATACCGTAGATGAAATCAGATTCGAAAAAGAATCCCAACTAACCGAATAAGTTTTTAGACAAGCTAAAAACGGCTTAGTCAATTGGAAAATTATAAGAAGGGAGTGAAGTAATGGATGTTAAAACATTGTCTGAAGTGATCGCCAACCAGGGCTTCCCTATCGCCCTGTCAATACTCTTAATCTTTCGTATAGACAGATTTATGCAGGAGATAGTAATTGCCCAAAAAGATGGGTATCGTCAGATCTTAGAGAACACTAAAGAGATACACAATACTATCACCACTCTAAATCAACAAAACCAGGAGTATTATTCTCTGCGTTTTGCAGAGGTACAGAAAGAACTCTCAGGAATGAAGGTAGGGTTAGGCTCGCACCATTGAATACTCGCCCTGTAAAAAAATATAGACACTGATTATTTTATTCTACAGGGCTCTATTTTTTACATACTGTATTTTACTAACTTAATATTAAATAGAAAAATAATATCAAGTCAATGAGATTAAACATAGAAATAACTGAAAAAATTTTAATAAAAGATATATACTAGTTTTTGTGAATATTATAAAACTATATTTTCTTATTTTTTATTTTCTCATAAATTTTCTCTCTGTTAAACCAATAATTATATTTTTGAAAGAAATAAAATAAACCTTTTAAATGCTCCCAGGCAATTTTAGGGTCTTTGTATGTTTTTCTTTGAGTATGATGAATTACGCTAGCTAAGGGATTATAAACAACTTTCCAACCTTTTAACCACATCCGTAAGCAATAATCAACATCCTCAGGGGCATAAAAAATATTTTCATCTAAAAGTCCAATATCATTTATTGCTTCTCTATTAACCATCCAAGCTGCTGAAATACAATAATCGACCGGAGTGATCTGTGTATATTCTTTTTCGTAAATATTATTATATAATTCATCTTTTTCTGCAATTTTTCTTGTTACATTAAACGGAATGTATTTATAAATCTTATTTTTTATTATGGGGAATTTTTTGCACGAAGCCTGAATCGAACCATCAGGATAAAATAATCTAGGGGCAACGATTCCAATATTATTATTCTTATTAAATACATATATTAAAGTGTTTATTGTACCTTCCTGAACCTCCGTATCTGAATCTAAAATAAAAATATATTTTCCTATACTTTTTCTAATACCAACATTTCGCGATATTGTAGTTCCCATATTTTTTCCTAATCTTATAATATGAATATCACCGTATTTTAAGGCTAATTCTTCTAAAATCATAAAAGTAAAATCTTGAGATCCACCATCAATTACGAATATTTCATATCTTCCCTTAAAATTTTTAAGATCTATAAATAAACTATTTATACATTTCCCTATATATTTTTCGGAATTCCAGGTTAATATAATTATAGAAATTAAAATATTTTGTTGCATAATTTCCCTTTATTTTTTATTTAGAATAAATATATCTTTCAAAATATTTATTTATTCTAAATATTTTTTGGATTTTAAATTCTCTGAAATTTTTATCCTTAATATTATCTTTACTAATAGTTTACAAATCAACTCGATATTTCTCTGCAAGTATTTTACCCATATTATAAATTCTTATCCCTGAACCATATATCAGAGGGTACAGGAAACGATAGGATATCATTAATATTTTTTTCACTTCATTTTCTCCCATATATTTTTTTAATTCTTTTAAATTTCAGGTTAAAAAATTTTATCGAATTAATTTAATATTTTTGTATTATCGAGTTCTTTATATCCACTTCTTATAAATAGATAACCAAAGGCCAGTGGTAACCAAAAATCAGAATTTAAAATACCTGCATAAAGAAATAATTGTTCCAGAAAAAGAGCTAAAACCATTGCTCTTCCGGCTACAATTAATTCAGACTGATGGTCACTTTTAATCTTTTCTTTTTTGCTGTTATTTCCGTTCCAAATAAATTTTAAAATATAAAAAAATAAGAACAACCCAAGAATCCCAGCAGATGTTCCAATAAAACCAAATATTCCACTCGTAGTGGCTTCGAAATATTTTCCCGTTAAGCTTGAAATATATTTGACCTGATCAAAACCTACACCAAATATAGGAGAACTCTTAAGAACGGCCCAAAATCCTTCATAACTTGCAAAACGTTTTGTTCCAGAAGTTAATACTTGCCTTCCACCTTTAAGATTAGTTATCATAAAGTTCATTTCACTACTAATTCGAGGAATTATTAAAGGATAAATCCACCAAAGAAAAATCAATCCACCAATTATTATTAAGCAAAAAGCAACAAAGACAGTTTGAATTTTTTTCTTTTTTATTTTTGGCAAAAGAAATATCGAACAATTATTTATAAATAATTTTAATAAAACAAATCCGCCCCAAATTCCCAACACAATAAAACTTGCTAAAGAAAATGATACAACAACTCCTGCCAATAAAAATAAAAATTTTGATAAATAAGAAAATTTTTTAAAATGTAGAAACAATTCTCCTTGACTTATTAAAGGAGGAAGTAAAATTACCCCCAGCCATGATGGTTCTCCATGTATTGCCATTGCACGATAATTGCCTCTTATTGCACTCCATCCCTGATCAATAAAAGGATTTAATTTTAAATGTAATCCAGTAAATTTATAAAAGGTATATTGGAAAATTGCTATACCTGAAATCAATAATGCAAAATTTATATAGAGCTTGTAGGCCCTATTTGACATTTCAAAATTTGTAGAAATATCTTCCAAAATATCTATCCAACAAAATATAAATATGCCCCAAAACAATAATTTCAAGCTACTTTTAACATGTTCTGCCCAGACAATTTGATTGTAATGTAAACTTGCCCCCAAAGTTGCGATTAATATTATGCTAACTATTACAAAAAATATTTTAATGCCATTTTTTTTTACTTTTAAATTTTCTTGAGATATCTTGTAAAAAAAACAAATTATAATTAATAAACCTACCCCGATTTCAGGAAAAGAAATCATTGGCCTAATGTTTCCTCTATAAATAAACCCCCAATCTGATAAAAACGAAAGAATAATTAAAAACATTATACATATTTGGAACATTTTAAGTCCTTAAAATTATAAATTTTCAATAATGTGATTTATCTCTTTTTCAATAACTTCAAAGGAATATTTTTCTTCTATTAACTTTCTAGAATTTTTTGATAAATTATCTCTTATCTTTTTGTTACAAAACAATAATTTTATACTTTTAATAAAGTTTTCTTTATTATCTGAAATAATAATATTTTTCATATTAATAACATTTATGCCTTCCGCGCCAATTGAAGTTGAAACAATGGGTTTCCCTATTGCCATAGCTTCCAATATTTTTATCCTAATTCCTCCCCCAGAAAAAAGTGGCACTAAAAATATCTCTGCTTTTGCTATCCACGGTTTTACATCATTTACATATCCTGTAACAATAACATCATTATTCTGATATTCACTTATTTCTTTGGACGGATTTTTCCCTACAATAAATAATTTTGCCTTTGGAAAAGTTTCTCTAATCTCTGACCAAATTTCTCTTAAAAACCATAAAAGTCCTTGTAAATTCGGCAACCATGAAAAGCTTCCTATGAATAGTATAGAGTAAGGAATAATTCCAACAACTTGTGGCAATTTATAATCTTGGATAACTATAGCAGTTGGGATAACCTCTGTTTTGACATTTGGGGTAACTTTTTTCAAATTAAATTGATCAGTTGGAGAAATCATAAAACATCTATCAAAAATATTAGTTATCTCTTTTTCGTAATTCAACATTTTTAAAGATTGCCACCAAAACATAAGTTTATTCAGAATATTTCTTTCTTCTTTAAAAACCCTTTTCCAAAAAATAAATTCCGTATTATGCTCTCGTAGAATTAATTTTATTTTGGGATATTTTTCTTTTATTAACACACCATAAAAAGCCATATGTAAATGGTCTATAAAAACAATATCTATATTTTTCTCCTTAATTATTTCTTCTATTTTTTTATAAATTTTATAATCATGGTATTTGCTTATAGTATATGGAATCTTACAAAATAAATTTATAAATATACCTATTAGATTATTTTTTACATCTCTTGAATAACTATTAAGTCCTTGAAGTTTTGTATGTTTTTCTAATTCTTTTTCTTTTTTATCTTTATTCCCTATATAAAATAAATATACATTATAATTTTTAGCTAAAATCTTTATATTAGTTAAAGTATCAATTTTCCCGCCATCATCAGGTGGATATGGAAATCTTGTTGTTAAAAATAATATATTTTTACTCATTTCAAAACCTTAATGTTATTTATATTTTTTTATATTTATTTACTTGCATGAATTTACAGTGTATTTTTAAATTTATTTTGATAATGGACTTTTTTATTATTTTCTAAACTTTTAAATCTTTAATTAAAATATCAACTAAACCTCTGATATCTTGCATAAATTTTTCTTTCGAAAATATTTTACCTAAGTATGATAGTCTTTTTAAGATTTCCTCTTGTTTTAAATGATCTTGTAGAACTTTTTTGATCTTCTCAGTTGCTTCGATTGTATTATTATAAATTATTCTTTCATCTTCTCCAATAATCTCAACTTGCCCTCCCCCTTTAGGAATAAATACAATACTAGCAGCTTTTACCATTTCAGCTACAACCATTCCAAAATGTTCTTCTTCCATGGCATGAATGCCATATTTGTGCGAAGAAATAAGCTTTTTGAGCTCATTTCGAGATACATTTAAATTAAAAAATATCCAATTTCTATCATTTCTTATTAAATATCGTACTTTTCTTAAGTATAGTTTATCTTCAGATGCTCCAATTATATGTAAGTGTATATCGGGAAATGTTTTTTTTACTTCTTGTAAAATTTTAATTACTTTTTCAATTTTCTTTTCTGGAGAAATTCTTCCTATACATAAAAAGCCATTTTCTTTTTTATCCCATGGAATACTAAAGATATCTTCGATTGGCGGATAAACTACTTCACTTTCAATACCATAAGCTTCTTTAATTTTTTGTTTAGTCCAGTAAGAATTCGTAAGAGTCAAATTATTTTTCATTTTTTCTCTGTTGTATCCAGATAACCATAAAGAAAAATTGTAATATACCTTCTTATAAATATTTTTCTTTTCTTCAGCTTCAAATACTGTAGGAAAATGTATATATTGAATTCCTTTTCTCCCAAAATCCATCTCGTTATTAGTTGAAATCACTAAATCATATTCTCTACGATGTTTCTTGAAGTATCTTTGAACTAAATGAGAACTTAAAATATATCCATTTAAAGGATATTGTTTTAATTTAATTATCTTAAAATCATATCTAGAAAAATTTACTCCAAAAAAAGAATTTATCTTTTTAAAAGTAACATCGGCTTGGTTTGTTATTAAATCAATATAAAAATCATCTTTTAATGCCTTTATAACCCAAATACAAACTGCTTCTGCACCTCCCCATCCAAAACTGTGGTGGAGAATAGCTACTTTCTTTTTCATTGCACTAACCTCATTATTATATCAAAAATATTATGTATTAATTAATACTTAATAACTTCAAAAATAACTTTGTGCATTTTCTTAGCAAATGCATTCCAAGTATATTTTTTCTCTAGCAATTTTTTCCCTCTAAATATTATATTTTCCTTTAATTTTTCATTATGTAATAATTCATGAATCTTTTTATCAAGATCCTCTAAATTTTTTTGCTCAAAAAGAAGTCCAGCATCTTTTATAACCTCTGGTATACCACCAGTGTTAGATCCTATTACAGGAATATTGCATGCCATCGCCTCAATTAGCACTCGGCCAAATCTCTCCTTAAATTCTTCAAATGAAGGAAGAATAAGCATATCCATTACACCATAATAATTATATAAATCATTGGGTTCTATATACCCCAAAAAACTACAATTATTTTGTATATTAATTTCTTCGGCCAACTTCTGAAAATATTCTTTATCTGGTCCCTCACCAATTAGTAACAAATGAAATAAATCTCCTTTATTTTTTTCAACAATCTTCATTAAAGTTTCAATTCCTTTTATTTTAAGAATTCTACCAACGTATCCTATAACAATTTTTCTATCTAATCCTAATTTTCTTCTGTTTTTTTCTTTTTCATCTATGCTAATTTTTTTAAATAGGTCGATATCAATTCCCCATGAAAATATTTCTATAGGTTTATTAAAATCTTTGGAACGAAGGATATCTTTTACTTCTTTATTTACTACCATAGCAAAATCAGTATTTTTTGACACATAATTAAAAATGAACTTATATAATAATTTTGGACGGTATGGATAATGATGTTTCCATGAATGATTATCAGAGGAATAAAAAATGATTTTTGATTTCTTAGAAAATATATTTTTAAAAAAAACAATTTGAAATGCAAAAAAACTAAATGGCTCTTCAAGCATACAAATGACATCAGGTTTAACTTTATTTAATGCTTTTATCAACCCAAAATCATAATAAAATCCACGATTTTCATACCCTTTAAATAAGCATTTAGCGGATAATACTTTATAATTTTTTTTATCACTTTTTTTTAATACTATCTTTTGAAAATTTTCATACCAAACCTTTGGCACAAGAAGAGTTAGATCAATATCTTTAAATTTTGACAATTCAACACATTTTTTTTGATATTTTTCTATACCAGCAGTGTGATCAATTAATAATACCTTTTTCTTGTTATATATTTTGTAACTATATTTATTCATGCATTCTTTGTTTTTTATAATATAAAATAATTTTTTTTTAATATTTTTAAAAGATTGATAGATATTATTTCCAAATAAAGAAACAAAAAAATATATCCAATAATTTATATTTAAAGGCCACAATTTTATAGCCTGAAAAAGATCTTTTTGCCCATATTTTACATCAAATTTCCCACAAAAATATTTTCCACCTTCATAATAATCTTTTGCAATCACTTTTCTTCGTATAATCCAGTTAGATTCTTTAAGTTGGTATACTTTTTTCTTTCTAACAATACTAAAACCCTTCTTCCGGGCTCTAATATTGTATGAAATATTTCCACCACCGACATTATCATAGATCTTTACCAGAGGTTCTGAAATATAATCAAATAAGTACCGCTTCGATAGTCTAAGCCACATATCGTAATCTTGTCTAGCTGGTAAAGTTTCATCAAAAAAACCTACAAAATCAAAACATTTACGTTTTACCATTACGGCTGAAGTAGGGCTTATATAAGCCTTATAAAGTTGGAGATAATAAAGATTTCCTCTTTTAGCTGGACAAAAAAACTGAAAACCTTCCTTTGTACTTCTTATAAAACCACAGTAAGATATAGATGCAGAGATTGTGCTTTTCTCTATATTTCTAACTTGTTTTTCTAGCTTTCTTTTCATCCACTCATCATCTGAATCCAAAAAAGCTATATACTTGCCTCTGGCAGCTTTTATCCCCGTATTTCTGGCTGCTGAGCCGCCTTTATTTTTCTCATTTTTAATATATTTAATTCTTTCGTCTTTTTTTTGAAACTTTTTAATTATATCTTCTGTGTTATCAGTTGAACCATCATCAACAAAAATAATTTCAAAATCCTTATATGTCTGGTTTAAGACACTTTGCATTGCCCTCCCCACCAGATGTGCGCGATTATAAGTTGGAATAATAACACTAACAGTTGGATTTTTATTCATAAATATCCCTTTTATTTTTTGCTATCTTCAATCATAGTGAAGATATTATTTTTTATATTTTGCAATAACTATTATATTTATTTTCCTTCTCTATAGTTTAATAGATTATCAATTATTATTAAAATTTCGTATATTTAGTTAAAATGAAATTAATAATTATTGAAGTAATCAGACCTTATCTAAACATTTATATTTTGTAAAAACGTTAACTATAATTTTCTGCATACATATAAAATTTCTTTTTCATTTAATCCATACTTTTTTATATCTTGGATACTTAAAGCCATTTTAATATCAAATAAGTCAACCTTAAAACCAACACTTTCTAATCTTCTTATATAATCCTGGCCATATATTCTCACATGATCTTTCTATCCAAAATATCTTTCTATTTCCTCTGGAAAAGTAATGGTAAAATTTTCAAAGGTTTCTTTTGCATTTTTAGAAATTGGGACTTGTAAAATTGCAAAACATTTTGGTTTTAAAACTCTAAATAATTCACTCATTGCTTTTTGGTCATCTACAATATGTTCTAAAACATGACTACAAATAATCACATTAAAAGGTTATCTTCAAAATTTATATTTGTGATATCAAATCTAATATCGCAATTCATTAATGGATTCAAACCTCTACTAATATATTCAATATGTGAAAAGGATATCAATATTTTCTATAAATTTTTCTCAGGAGCAATATGTAGTAATCTTATATTTTTTGATGAATTTAAAATATTTGACTTTTTAACTATATACCAATAAACTAATCTCTCTATCTGTGGAATGGCATCGAGGGCATAAAGCATAACAATTTCTCTCCAATAAGATTTATAGCAATACCATTTTTCAATCCAATGGGAAGAAGTCTCCTAAAATGACCCTTGCAGAAAGTACATTTATATTTAAAATCAAATAAAAGTAGAAATCGTAAACAATTATATAAATATAATATTTCTTTATGATATTGTCTTGGTATTATTCTTTTAACAAATATTTTAATTCTTTTCATTGAATTAATTCTCTTTTTGCAATATAAAAAACCTGTTATAGGGATTTTTAAAAATTCTGTATGTTCTTTTAATATTAAAACCCGCTCTTTTAGTGTCTTTAGTTATTTTACTCAATGGATAACCAACTTTTTCTATCTCCCAATAATATTCGTTCTAAAAATTATTCGTATTTACCCTCAATAAGATTTTGATAGATTTCAATTAATTTTTGATTCAATTTTTTTATATCATATTTCTCCTCAACATATTTTCGCCCATATCTTCCCATTTCTGGCCATAATTCTGGATTTTCAATAAGATATTCTAATTTCTCAACTAATGCATTTACATCTTTATTGGGTACAAGAAAGCCTGATTTGCTATCAACAATTACTTCTGCAACACTCCCTACGTTAGTTGCTATTACAGGAAGACTTACTGCTTGAGCTTCCATTAAAACCACAGGAAGCGCCTCAGAAATACTAGGTAATAGAAAAATATGAGCTTTTGACATTTCTTTAGCTACTTCTTCTTGATCCATAGAACCCAAATATTTTACAACACTCTCTAATTTTAATTCTTTAACTATGTTTTTTAAACTTTCCCTTAATGGACCTTCACCAACAATATAGTATTTTAAGGCTATATCTGGATTCTTTTTTAATATTTCATTGATAGCCATAATACTATATTTAAGTCCTTTTTCCTCAACTAATCTTGCCACAGTAAGCACTATTATAGGAGATGATATTTTATTCTTTTCTTGCCATTTAAAGGGAAACTTATCAATTTCAATTCCAACAGGATGAAAAACAATTTTATCTGAGTTAACACCAAATTGGACTAAATTTTTATAGTTATAGTTAGAAATAGCTAAAAAACAATCACCGTAATTGAAAAGTTGTCTATAAATTTTCCCGCCTTTTTCTATGCCCTCTCGAATATCACAACCATGAAACATCGTCACAAGTTTTCCTTCAATGCCCAATTGTTTTAAAAAGGTTCCTATATTTCCAATAGAACCAAAATGACATTGTATTATATCAAATTTTTTATTTACAAAAGGAATAAGATAATATAATAATTTTAGCGATAGGGCGGTTCTCCCATGTTTAATTATGTCTAATGCACTTAATATTTTAAAAGGATTCTTGTGGAAATTAATCGATATTAAATATATTGCCTTTAAAAGACGTTTTATTTTATTGTGTGGTACGCCAAAATAGTGAACTCTTTCCATAAGATTATATTTCTCAATATCAGGATGTACTTTTCTTTCATTGTTCTTAGATACCGCAAATATTTCAATATCACATCCTAAATCTAACAATCCTGTTATCTGATTTAAGATAAAAGTTTCTGATAATGTTGGAAATCCACCTACGATGAATGCTATTTTCATTTTATTTATTCCATTCCTTTTGATTTACCAACGCAAGACTCGTATATTGAATCAATCTTTTTTATTATAATCTTCCAATTATATTCTTTTGATATTCTTTCCCGAGCTTTTTCTCCAATATTTTTAGAATCTATTGCATGCTTGGTTTTATCAATCAAATCGTCAAGAATATTTGCTTTATATAAAAATCCATAATCATTATTACAAACCACTTCTTTACATCCGCTATGATTTGGAACAACTACAGGCTTACGCATAGCCATTGCTTCAAGAAGAACAGTTGGAATTCCTTCACGTTTACTTGTCATTACAAAGGCTTTGCATGCAGATATTGCATCTATCGCATCTTCATGCTTAATTTCGTTTAATAAAGTTAAATTTTCCGGAATAAGTACTTTATATTCTTTATCAAGATGAATTTCATCAAGGTTTCTACCTATCATAGCAAATTTGATTTTGGGCATTTGCTTTGCCAGTTCAACAAATAGTTTTGGATTTTTAACAGACTGCAGATTCCCAATATATAATACAAAATCACTAAGATTATATTTTTTTATAAACCTTTCTGGATTAGCCTTCTCGCATTCATCTAAATCGATAACATTTGTAATAATTTTAGTTTGTATTGAATACTCTCTTAAAAGATAATCGTGCAGCCATTTTGAAATAGAAATTTTAACATCCGCTTTAGATGCTATTTTTATTAAAGTTTTATTGATTTCTTTCTGGCCTACATTAAGTCCATTTGAATAATCTTGCTCAAAATATAATGTATGGTAAGTATGTACCCATTTGCAAGTATTTGTTCTTGATAGAAGACACAAATTTGTAAACCAGGGATCTACGTGAGAATGAACAATATCATAACGACCTAGTCCAACTTTGTTTATGAATTTTCGATACAGCCATGTTACTCGTCCATTTTTATTGAGAAAGGTTCTAACAAATTTAGAAGGAACTTCTGCAATCTTATGAGACGAGAATTTTTTAATTCCAAATATATGCTGACTTACTCCACCATATTCATCAAATACAGGACCTATTGCAACCTTTAATTGATTTTTTTGTATACTTTTAAAATTATTTTTCATTCTATTTAATTTCCCAATTTCCAAAAGAAATATTATGAATTATTTTCCTTTTGCAACCCCCAATATTTCTTTTACCATTTAAATTAATTTTATAACCTTCTTTTACAATAATTGTTTATTTTTTCTAAATATTTTTAGGTATGCACAATATGACTTATTGAAAAAATGATCAGCCAGTGTTTACTTTATTATTTTTTGAATCTTCTTATAAATCCATTGCTTCCAATTATTATTAAAGACGCAATTCGGTTTTCTTAATATTACTTCAAGTTGATTGGCAGCCCAATTCTTCCAATTACTTTCAAGGATAATATTATGCTTTTCAGTCATTCGTTTAAACGATGCTTCAAGGTAACTAGAATTATATCTCGTTAAAACTGCCCTTTTATCTTCATTTTTTTTAGTTTGTTGGTGGTTATGAATAAGTTCAATAATGTGAACTAGATAAGCTTTTATTGGAATTCCTAAACGAATACTTCTAATGCATATTTCAAAATCTTCAAAACCTACAAACATTTTATCATCATAAAGACCTACCCTATCAAAAAGCCTGCGATTGACAAATGAAGCTCCACCAGGAAAAGTATTTGTCAAATTATTGATAATCTCTACATCATGAAACGCTTTATCCTCTACTATTCGAATTGATCGATACGAAACATATTTATTTTCGCTAAGGTTAAATAATTTGGGGATAAACACTTCAGCATCAGGATATTGGTAAACAAGTTGAGTAAATTTTTGCACCCAATCAACAGTTTTGATGGTAATATCGCTATCAACAAAAAGCAACCACTCTTCATTTGTATGGTTTATTAAATAATTTCTTCCTACTCCTACGCCTAAATTTTTATCTGAGTCAAATATTATAACCTGTTTATGATTATCGCAAAATTCCCCTAGTGCATTTCTCGCCAATAAAGAAGAACCATTATTTAAAATATATATATTTACTTCAGATGGTAAGAAACTACGGATACATTCTATAGTTTGCTCTAGTTTCTCATAAAATAAAACACACACAGCTAAATTTTTTAAATTTACTTGCACTATATCATTAATAGTTTTTTCTTCTTCTATCTTTTTGGTTGACATTTAAGAATCCCCAATAATAACATTTTTAATTTTAATTTCGTATCTTTAAAATTCAATATAATACATTATCAATTAAATTGTATAATGCTTTGCTAATAAATTTTACTTCTAAAAAATATTCTCTAAATCATATTTGCATATTTCGCCCATTTTTCAGTAATTTCCATTCCCTGTTTTAAATTATATTTTGGTTGATACCCTAGTAAATTTTTTGCTTTATCAATTTTTACGTACGTTTTTGCTGAATAAAAATTTATTTCTTTTTGCGTCATTGGAAAAATAAGTTTTTCTATTTTATTTTGTATGTCCATTTCATTTTTTCCAATAAAATTTTCTTTAACTCTATTTAGTATTGATTTTGGGACTATTACCTTTGATATTTTATAAAATTGATTTACTGCAGGCAAATGGAAAATTCCTCTCAAGATGTCGGGATGTTTTTTACATGCTTTTTTTATTTGGTTAATCGTTTTACGTTCTCCCCGATATATTTTATTAAATTGTCTTATCTCCTCTAAATCCATCGAAATAGTTGATTCATCACCAATCATTTTCTCATATCCCTTATAAAAATCCCACCATGTTGCTGGCTCCTCAGCTGAAATTAAAAATGTTTCACCGATAACTTTTTCTTTTACTGCTGCAAGTATAAGTGCTTGAATAACGTCTTCAATAAAAACAGCATTACACAATCCTTTTCCGTCTTCTACTAAAATTATTCGACTTTTTTTCAATCTATTTATAGGACTAATTGTCCAACTTGGTGCAAATGGACCGTATACTATGGTTGGTTGAATAATAGATACGGGTAAACCAAATTTTTTAAAATAATATAAAGCGATTTTTTCAGCTTCAAGTTTTGAATCTCCATATACTTCTTTTGAATATTTTCGCGGAGATAATTCATTGAGGTCACCGTCTTTTGTTTCTCCATATACTGAAATCGTACTCATATGCATAACACGCTTTATATTTTGTCTTAAAGATTCTTCTAAAACGTTTTCTGTGCCTTTTATATTTACTTCTTTTTGTTGAACTGGGCTACCAGTGTTTCCATATGCACAATGAAATACATACTCGCAGCCTTTGATAGCATTTGCTATCGCAGTTTTATCTAAAATATCTCCTTGAAACATTTTCACAGGAAATCTGCTTATTTGCGATGCTCTGGTAAAGTTTCTTACTAAAACATGGACATCAGCACTATATTTTGTTATTAAATGCTCAACTAAATGGCTCCCTATAAAACCAGTTCCACCAGTAACAAATATTTTCTTACCTTTTAATTTTTTACCTTCATTTTCTTTTCTTAGACTCACCTCACCCCAAGACGTTACTAATTTTTTACGATTTTTGTGACAACCTTCAATTAATGCAATAGACTTACTTCCTTCTTCACCTGAAATATAAGGCTCTTTTTTATTTTTAATTGCTGAAACCCAATTCTCGAACTGTTCTCTCATAATATTTTGCACAGGTTGAATTTTTTCAACTTTCATTGATTTACTAACAACGTTTCCAATCATCTTAATATTTTCTTCGCTTGGAGAAATAGTAACCTGGGAACCTAACATTTGTACCTCTAATTGAGTTTTTTCACCATAGATTTTTGCGCTATTCCTTAAATTTCTTGTACGGCTTAACTCAATAGTTCCTTTAGCTCCATTTTTCATAACAAGATAAATTTTACAGTTTGCATCTACGCCTCCCTGACTATCATCATAATATTCAAATGAATCATAATCACCCAACCACCAAAGTATCGAATCTAGTGTATGGGCACCAGTATCATTTAGCACACCACCACCAGTCTCTTTTTTGAAAAAAAAATTGGAAGCTACGGGCCAATTATAGATAGAACCCTCAGATACATCAAAAGATCTAATCTTTCCTAAAAAATCAGCTAAAATTATTTTTTTTACAAATTGATGGGAATAAAGAAATCTACGCACTAAACCCACAGCAAGGATTGCCCCACCTTGTTCTGCCGCTGAAATCATAGAGTTACACTCAGCTAAAGTCAAAGCCATAGGTTTTTCCACTAATACATGAATTCCATTATTTAATAGATTGATTGCAATGGGAGCGTGCAAATGATGAGGAACTGCTAAGATTGCGGCATCTACCTTTCCGATAACTTGTCTATAATCATCTGATACATTCTTAATAGCAAACTTATTTGCTAGGTCTTTAACTCGCCAAATATTTTTATCTACCAATATACTTATTTCAACTTCTTCTGATGTTGTAGCTATAGGTATATGAGAGAGCTCTGATACTGCTCCACAACCAATAATTGCTAATTTAATCATTCTATTTTACACCTTTCGCATATATAAATTATTGTATAGCATATCTCACTAGGCAGCATGTTGTGGTCATGTTTCTGGATATCCTAGTGTATTATAATTTTAAATTTATTTAGTATCATTTTTGTAAATTTCTCTTGGAAGCACGATATCTTTACCTCTTAAAATACCATCAACCACTAAATCCAAATAAGGATTATTCCCTGGCTTTAAATCTGCAAGAGTTTTTAAGGTATAATTTTTGATACAAAAACCTTTAGATGTTTTGAAAAATTGTAAGGGAATAACTGACCTAAACCAAAACATATATGCATAACGCCTTGCTAATTCTATTTCTTCTTTTGTGGGTAAAGAAAGTCCATCTAATTCACTAAGCAATCTAAAATATTCTTCACGTGATTGTGGAAAATAACCAAAACCTTTATTAGCATAATGAGCCCTCCCACATATAATTACTGGATGCTTTCCTAATATTGATGCCTCCAATCCCAAGGTTCCCGTATAAACCAATACACCTTTTGCAAGATTAAGCAAAGTATAGGAACTTAATTGACTATCCGGAGGAATTAATCTCACATTCTCAGGCAAGTTACCAAATTTATCTTGCAAATAATCAATCACATGTTCTCTGGAATGATTTCCTTCAAATATAAGCATTTCTGCAGGATGTACACGTATAACTAAATTGAAAGAATCATTTCGGTTTGCAAATTTTATAGTTTCGTTTATCCATTCCAAAACACTTTTAAAAATAGTACGCCTGCCAGAAACAGCAGAATCCCAAGTAAGGTTTGGAAACATAGCTATAATAGGCTTATTATTTTCAATCAAATTTAATTTTTTCAGCAAAATATCTTGATCTTCGATAGGGTTGGGATAAATAATTGGGTTACGATGACATTTCGCTAATTCTTGATTAAGTTGATTATTTTCATATCTATTAAGAGGTATATTTCGCCAATTTTTCCAATAACTTCCTAAATCCACTTCTGAAACTGGTACCCCTTCACGAAAAGTCCATTGACTCCCTCTTTTAGAGTTATTGAATGCACTTTCATAACTTAAAACTCTTATTTTTTGTCTTTGAGCCATCCAATGAACTATACTATACCAAAAGAAACGACCACTACATAAAAAAATGATATCTGGTTTAAATTCAATAAAAGCTTTTTTATATACATCTACAAGAACCATAGCTCCACATATATAATCATGCCATACTTTTAATGCTTCATCTGAATTATCTGTAAAAGCATCACGACAAAGATAACGGCTTATTGATACTTCACATAGTTTTCCAACAGGAACATTTTTATATATATAATTAATACAATCTTTAATAGAAAGAGAATTTATTACTTTATAAACTTCATGATAACTTTCTATATTGACAAAATCAGTAAGTTTATATAATGGTAACCTCATTAGTTTGGAATAATATCTATTTATTTTAATACATTTCTTACATATATTTGGATTGATTGGTAAATCTATGGATCTATTATTACATTGTGGTAAATTTTCACAAGCCATAAAAATAGGTTTCGCCCCTTCTAATTGCAACCTTTTCGCTAAAAAGGTTTCAAAATTTAGTAAATAACTACCTCCCCTCATATGAGGAAATAATACCACAGGACCATCTTTAGGAATTTTCTCTACTTCTTTTAAAAATGACTTACTATTCTGCACAATTTGATATAATAAAAATCGTGCATCCTTCTCTCCAAAATTCGGAAAAAATTCCCATCCCCAGTTATTTCTTAAAAGTGAAACATTATAATACATTGGATATCTCAATTTAAATAAATCTAATGTTTTACCAATTATTCTCTTTGTTTTCATAATATAAATAAAAACCTCTTCTTTTAAAATTTTACTTACTTTTCAATCAATTTAAACTTATAAGGAGAAAATGTAATAGGGTTACCGAGTAAAGAATATTGATTTTCATTTGTTTTTTCTGTATGCTTTATAATAAATTGTTCTCCAGCATCATCCCAAACATCAATTGGGGTTATATCACCCTTTTCAATAATTCCACCATATAAATAGTATCTCCGCGGATATAGCTCAGGTTTTTCAAAAAGAATTTCATACTCACCATCTTTTTCAAGTTTTTCTGTATAGAATAAATTATCAGAATTAGCAGATAAAACTATCTGTCTTGAAATTGCATCACAAATTGAAAATGAAAAAACTGGATTCTTTATAGGTTTATTTACCTTAAATGAACATCGAATTCTAATTGGATCACCTACCAGAAGCTCTGTAATTTCATTACCTTTTTCATTAACAACACAAGCTTTGATAATTCTTACTTCACCACTTCCCCTTCTCGTAGCAGTATTTACATGCCCAAGTCTCGCGACTTTATTGGTATCATCAATATATTTACTTATAGTATCTTTAGTGGGACCATAATACTTTATTTTACCTTTACTTAATAAAATTGTTTCTTTTGCAATACCAATAAGTCCTTGCATTGAATGTGTAACCAATACTACACTCATGCCTCTATCAATTTTTGATTTCATTTCTTCAAAACATTTTCTTCTAAAATTCATATCCCCAACTGCCAAAACTTCATCTACAAGCAAAATATCTGGATCGGCAAATATTGCCACAGCAAAACCAAGCCTTACAAACATCCCGCTTGAATAATATTTAACTGGTGTATCTAAAAAATCACCAATATCTGCAAAATTTATAATTTTCTTGAATTTACGATCAATCTCTTGTTTGCTCATACCTAAAATAGCACCATTAACATAAATATTTTCTCTGCCAGTTAATAAGGGATGAAATCCCGCTCCTACTTGAATAAGCGCGCTAACCTTCCCATTAATCGTAATTTTACCTTTATCAGGCCAAAAAATTCCATTAAGCATTTTTAAAAGGGTAGTTTTGCCTGAACCATTTGGACCGATTATTCCTATTGATTCTCCTTTTTTTAATTTAAAAGAGATATTCTTATTTGCCCAAAATTCACCACTTCTTAATTTCTCCGAATGAGAGCTTAACCCGAACATATTTCTTCCAATATCTTTAATGCCATAAAACATAGACTTTTTCAAATATTTACAATATTTTTTATAAACATTTTCTACTTTTATTGCTATTTCGTTATTCATTTTTTATATCCTCTCTGTTATCCTTGTTTCGGTCAAATGAAAAATTACTAAACCTAATATAAAGATAATAATTGAAATAATACTTGAAATCATATAACCCTTCCACTCAGAAATATTTCCGGTTAATAAAAATTCTCTCGGAGCTGATATTAAATAATATAATGGATTATAATTTGAAATTTTAGTAAGGAGTCCGGTTGAAGGTTTAGCGTATAAAACAGGCGTTAAAAATAATAAAAAAACTATAATAGATGAAATCATATTTCCTATATCTCTCATAATTCCATTTAATAGTGATAGAATAAAACCTAGGCCCAAAGTAAATAATATTATCGGAATTAGCAAAATAGGAATTAATAAAATTGCAATATTTGGCATTATCCCGTAAATAATAAATAATATTACCGCTAAAACTAATTGAACCAAAAACGAAATAACTGATTTACCAAATGAAGCTATTACAATAGATTTTCTGGAAAAATTTATTTTTACTACCATTGGTCCTGCACTTACTAAAGAATTTGTGCAAGCAATTAACCCACTTGAAAATAATTGCCAAAAAGACATGCCCAAAATTGCATATAAAGGATAAGGAATATCAATATCTCCAATAGAAAACACCCCTGCTCTATTTAATATTATAAAAGTTGCGACACTAATAAGGGGTACAATTATCGCCCATAAAATGCCAATAAATGATTGTTTATATAAAGCAAAAAAGTCTCTTTTAAACAGTTGATATGTAAGCCATTTATTTATTTTTAATTCGTTAAATATTTCTTTAAAAATATGTAAAAAACCTTTTTTTATAGAATTATCAGGTTCATAAGTAGTTATTGTTTTGTTCATTCATTTTCCTTTCATATAAATTAATATACTTTTATATTATTCAATTTATATTAATATTAATTGTCACATTTATTACTCATATAATAAATCAAAATATATATTCCATAAGAAATATCATTTCTTAGCAATTATTCGAACTTCATGACCTTTAATTATTCTTAACATACAAAGTAAATTATCAATTATACTCACAAACAAAGCTAATCCTCTTCTTATAATATCGGGAATAGTAAAAGGGATTCCAACAATTATTGACTGTGTATTAAAACTATTTATATATTTCACATTTATATTAGAAAACAAACTTTTAATCTTTGGAAAATAATCTATGAAATCAGAGGAATCGTCAAATGGGGATGATTTTAATTGAGGCCCAATCGACTTATTTTTATTTTTAACAAGCACCTCTTTAATACTTGAGATTTTTGAAAAACATTTCTTTTTATTTTTTATAAATCTACTATTGAATTTACTAAATATTAAAAGAAACAAATATTCTAATCTAAGTTTTAATGGAATATAATTTGGTAATATAATCCCAAGGGTAAATGAAAAGATTTTACTCCTAATTCCACCAAAAAAAATAAAAGTAAATTTTTCTTTATACGGTAAATACACGGCTGGAACTATAATACGAAATATTTTTTCAATATAATCATTAACACGAGTTAAATTACTATTATGATCAAGGATAATTAATTTCCCACCTGGTTTTAACATCTTATAAACTTTCTCTATATAATTTGAAGCATCAGGAATATGGTGAATAGTTGCAACCATAATAATGGCATTTATGGAATTATCAGGTAACTTTATATCAAGAGCATTAGCAATTTTATAATCAAGAGAACCTTTTATACTACTTTTAGCGTTTTCTTTTGCTAAGTTAGCAATTCGTATAGATTCTTCACATAAATCAACTCCTATTACATTTGCACCATAACGAGCCATTTCAAGGGAAATGTTTCCGGCACCACACCCAATATCAATACAAAAACAATTATCAGAACTAACTGCTTCCTTAATAATTTGCCTTTTTATTGTCCATTGAGGTAAATATTTTGTATACCAACTATCGATAAACGAATCATTCGACCAACTGTATGGCGAATGTTCTATTTGCTTACCTGCTCTTATCGCTCCTTGAATGTCTATATATGGGGATGAGAATCCCAAATCATTAAACCGAAACTTAGAAACTTTTGAAAAATACTCCTTCTCTTCAATAATCTTTTTATTAAATTCCTTTAACATCTTTAACTCTTTCATAGATTTTTATAAAAAACCTATAAAGATACTCGTAGTATATTTCCATCTTTCGAATTTTGCTCGACTCCCTTCGGGTTTTTTTCGCATTCATCTTTGTATAAACCGTATATTCTACCCGTCGGGTTAACAAATATTTTGATTGTGATTTTTTCAGTAAATTTATATAAATTTAATTCCAGCATTATTATAAAGATGTTTCCTCTGGATAGTGAAACGATTATTTAACATGAAATACATTCATATATTTTTTTCTATCTATTATTTATTTCTTTTATCTATCTGTTGGATAATAAATTTATAACTTATTAAATGTGAGAATGTTTTATTCTATTATTTATATTTTTAATATATCTACCGCTTTTCTATACTCTTCCCATTGTCCTACATCTATCCATGATTTCTCAGAAATAGGGTAAACGCCAATTTTCTTTTTATTTTCTTTCAAACGTTTTATTAAATCAGTCATATCAAATGATTTATCTTTTGGGATAAATTGTAAAATATCTGGATTTAATATATACATTCCCGTATTAATAAGAAGATTATATTCTGGTTTTTCTTTTATATTTTTTAAACTACCATCATTCTCAAGCTTGCAAACGCCATATGGGATAATATGATGTTGAATTGAAGAAACTAATGTTAAATCAAAATTTTCTTTCTTGTGAAATTTATATATTTCAAAATAATCACATTGAATAATTATATCGCAATTAGATACAAAAAAGGGAGTATCAATCCTCTTTTCAAGATACTTTAATCCACCAGCAGTGCCTAAAGGTATATTCTCATCAATAAAAGAAACATCATAATTGGAATGAAAATCCTCAAAAAATGCTTTTATCATCTTTGATTTATGATTAACAGAAATATAGAAATTATTAATTCCAAATACTGCAAATTTATCCATTATTATCTCTATTATAGGTTTATTATCAATTGGAATAAGTGCTTTGGGAAGAATACGAGTAAAAGGGTCTAATCGAGTTCCTTTGCCACCTGCCATAATTACAACAGGTATATTAATTATCTTACGATATGATGAAGATTTATATTTTTTAAAAAAGAAATCTTCTTCGAAAATAATATTTATTAATTTATTATTTTTTATTACGGGTATATGTCGGGCCTTTGTATTCTTGAAAATATTTTTAATTTCATCTTCATCTTTATTGTCAGAAATAAATATAAAATTCGTGTTTGCAATTTTTCCAACACAATCTTCTAAATCAACCCCCCTTAATATTGCTCTTCTAATATCTCCATCAGTTACGATACCAAAAATTTTATTGTTTTTATATATAATTAGAATTCCTTGACCAGTATCATCCATCGTTTTCATTGAATTTCTAATACTATTATTAAATCCCACAATAAATTTTATAACATCTATATTAATATTATTTATATTCATATTAAAAAATCCTTATTTTAAATTTTTAAATTTTATAGGATCGTCCTTTTGAATAGATAGATTACATTTTTTCCCAATAATTTTATTAATTTCATTCTGCTCAAAATCACTTCTACCTTCAATTTTTTTATAAGTTAAATCTTTTAGATTAATTGTCTCGTTTTTATTTATATTTCTTGCTGCAACGATTTGCCTTTCTCTCTTTCTATATTCTATTTCTTTATTATTTAATTTAAATATTTCTCCTTTTCCAATAATATTAGATAATTTATTCAATCTATTTCTTAATTCAATAAAATCTTCACTGATAATAGCTGATTCATAATCAATTCTTTTTTCACCTTTTTCTAAAACAATGTGTTTTTCAAAAAACCTTGCAGAAAGTAAATATGAATATTCAATTAAGTTATAAAAACTATCATTATTAAATTTAGTGTGGTCAGCATAACCCATTTTACAACAAAACATATCAGAAAAAATTTTAATTTTACCAAGATTAATTTTAGTAATATTCGTAGGAAATGATTGAAAACCATACATTAAAATAAGTTTTTTCTTGTTAGCACCTAAAGTTTCGATTGCATAATCTATCTCGTTTGGATATCTACCACCAATTCCCAAAATAATTATTTTATTTATACTAGATAATTTTTTTAATAAGTAATATTCATCAAAACATACGGAATGTAGTTCGTAAGCATCTATTAATTCATCATTTCTCATGCAAAAATCAAGTGAGGATAAATCAATTGGTAAAATTATTATTTTTAGTTTTAAGGATTTAGTATATTTAAATACTTTTATCCACTTTTCCTTATCTATCATCCAATTCCCAATTGTTTTATAATTCGGATGACTTTTAGGATATACAGCATCTTTATCAATAAACACTTGAAATTTTATATAATCAACTTTTCCCAATTTAGCCGATTTTATTTGCTCCAATAAATAATCAAAATCACCTTCATGAGAAAAAGATGTTTCTGCGATAATTTCAAATTCATTTTTCATTTAAAGCCTCCAAATATTCTCCTTCCCTAAGATTAACTATTTTCGATTTTTTGATTCTTTCTTCCTTTTCTTTTCGTAAAGCGCTATAGGTAATCAGTAAATCACCGGGGCATTTTACATTATCACTAACTTTATAATATAAGTTACTAATGTTGTTATTATTGCAAATAGATAATATATCAATATAATTTGGGATACTCTTTTGTTTTCCAATTATTTCTTCAGTACGTTTAAAATCATTAAGGGTATCAACAGTTAAAGACCACTCAGGATGTTTATGGTAATATTCTGGAATTAAAACTTGGCAATTAAACTTTTCAGGTTGAAAAATATATAGAAACAAATACTGACTGAATTTTGGATCCATTAAAGAGTAACATTTTTTCAATGCTATAGTTTTAATTACTTCTGCAGTAACTCCAATAGGAAGATATTCGGTTCTGGTATAATCAAAATTATATTTATTATGATACTTTATCATCAAATCTAAATATACTTCATCTGTAAAAATATTATCACCCGTTATTCTGATAACATTATCGGCATTTTCTATTTTCGCAACTTCTAACATTCTATCTATAATAGATTCTCTGCTCCCTGCAAAAGATTTAATATTATTTTTAGAAGCTATTTCTATCAATATTTCATCTTCTTTATCTATAGATGTACAGAGATAAATTTCGTCTACATGCTTTGATCTCTTTATTTTTTTAATAATATATTCAATTAATTTTATTCCATTAATCTCTCTTAAAACTTTTTTGGATAATCTTTTTGAATTTGTACGAGCTATAATGCAAGCAACATTTCTCAAATTAAATCCTCCCATTTGATTAATTCATCTTCATTAATATCTTTATTTACTTTTCTACCCAAAATATATTTAATCTCATCTGGTCTTATACCTGTTCCTGGTCTTTTAAAATCTATATCTAATTTTTGTAAAATCTCACCTTCTTTTATCTTTCTCTTAGTAACAACACTTCTTCTAAAAGATTCTCTTTGCTTCTTTTCTTGTTCCGAAACAACTCTTCTATATTCCCCTAAAGCAGTTACTATTCTTTTTCCTTCTTCTACAATTATTTTCATCTCATCAGGATTAGCTGATACAGCATGATCCCAACCAGGCATTGTTTTATCCAAAGTAAAATGTTTTTCAATTACTTTTGCACCTAATACAATAGCTGCTAAAGGAATAGAAGTGCCAATGGTATGGTCAGAAAATCCAACTGGGATAATAAATGTTTTATTTAGCATTTCAATATTTCGTAAATTTATAATCTTATCATCTGGTGGATAGATAGCAATGCAATGAAATAAAATCACTTCTTTATTCCCTGTCTCATAGATAGTATTAAGCGCAGTTTCTATTTCCGCTAAACTTCCCATTCCAGTAGATAATATAATTGTCTTACCTTTTTCAGATATATATTCTAAAAAAGATAAATTATTCAAATCCATAGAAGCAACTTTAAAAAAGGGAACTTTTAATTCATTTAACATATCTACTTCTTCGGGTGTAGTTGGGGTAGAACAAAAAGTAATTTTTTTCCTATCACAATATTTTTTCAGAATAACATGTTCTTCTTTGGAAAGTGAAAATTTTTCCACCATTTCTTCAAGAGTTCCAAATTTTTTATCTACAAACTGATTTTTTTCTTTATAAAAACCTTTTGTAAATAGAGATTCCTTAGTCCAGGATTGAAATTTGACTGCGTCACAACCACATTCTTTAGCTTTGTCAATCATTTTTTTAGCTAAATTAATATCTCCATTATGATTCGCTCCAATTTCTGCAATAATATATGGATATTTTCTGTTAACCAATTTATTATAAAATTCATTCATCATATTTCCTCCATTCACTTATCGGCAAAATTTCACTCCACCAACCGTTTAATATTTTACTATAATTTTTATTTATTACATCAATATATCTCTTACAAAAATTATCATCTTGTATATATTTATTTAATGTATTAATCTCTTCCAATTTTTTATTATATATTTCTGTCGCTTGTTTCATTTTATGATCTTTACAATATGTCAAGAGATTTTTATAATGTATTCGTTTTGTTTTTACACCTTTCTGTAATACAGTTTTATTTAATTTCTTGCTTATTCCTACAAAATTGTTATTATGTTGTCTATAATAAGTAATTGCCTCTTTAATAAATCCACCTTTACATTTATTTAGTAATAGTATAGAGAATATCCACCAATCTACAGCTATTATTTCTTTTGGAATAGATAAATCTTTTAATTTATTAACTTTTGCTGCCGCATTTCCTAAACCAAATAAATTTCTGTTAACTATTTCTAAATAACTTGTATATTCTGCTTTTTTTAGTAAATTATTATAATAGGACTCTTGAATAACATTTTTTATTTCATTTATTAAATATATTTCATTAAAAATAAAATCATATTTTTCCAGCTTATTTATCGATACTGAGATTCTATTTAAGGAAAAATAATCATCTGTATCTGAAAATATAACATATTTATAATCATTTTCTATTGCATATTTTATTCCCAACATTCTTATTTCTGCAGGAGTTAATTTATTTTTAATATCTATGATAGTTATTCTTTTATTTTTTAATGGAAACTCCCCTATAAATCCATCGTTTAAAATTAAAATATCAAATTTATTCATATCTTGAGATTCAATAGAATTACAATAATCTAATAAATATTTATCTACATCTTTATAAATAACACCAAAAAACAATGTATTATTTTTCTTCATTTTTACAATTCTCATACTTTTTTATAATATCTCTCCACATCCTAAAGTCTCATCATCAGGATGAGGAGAGATTACTAAGATTTTCTTTCTTACTCCTTTTTTATCTTGCACTATATCCGCCATCCACAATTAAATTAGTTCCAGTTATCCAACGAGAAGCATTAGACAATAAAAAAGCACAGGTATTAGCAATATCTTCCGGTTTTCCCAAACCCAAGGGATGCATATCTATGATTGATTTCTTAGATTCGTCTGGGAGACTTTCAAACATTTTATTCAACATCTCTGTTTCTACTACCCCAGGTAAAATACAATTAACTCTAATATTTTTCTTGGCTAATTCTAAAGACATTGCCTTTGCTCCTGAAATTAATGCCCCTTTTGAGGCACAATAAGCAACCTTTCCCGGCTGGCCTAAAATTCCCATCACAGAAGATATAAATACAAAACTTGCCCCGGTTTTCTCTAAATATTTTTTCTTCGAAATTATTCTGGCCAATTCAAATCCTGCAATTACATTTACAGAAAATATCTCTTCATAATAAGAAGATTGCATACTCCTTAATGGTAAAGTCATTTCTATTCCAGCAGAATGAGCAAAACCTGATATCTTACCTACTTTATGTACAGCAATATTTACAACTTCTTCTAATTTATTATATTTAGTAATATCCTGAGAAATAATTAAATGATTTCTTTTTTCTAATTTATTATAAGTCTCTTTAAGTCTTTCTTTGTTTCGAGCGATTAAAATTATATTAGCTCCCAATTGACTAAAAGTTATTGCACATTTTCTTCCGATGCCAGAAGAAGCACCGGTTATTATAATATTTTTATTTTTTAAGTTGAAAATAGAATCCAATACTGAACTCCTCTTCCAAATAATTTTTACTCAAAATGATCTATTCCAATTAAATCCATTAAACTACTAACTGTAGTAATCTTTACAAAATCTGATGATGGAATTTGTTTACTGAAATTCTTATCAATCATTGCAATAATAGATAATACGCTTAAAGAGTCATATTCTTCTAAATCTTTTAAATTGGTCTCTAAAGTAATTTCTTGATCTTTATCTTCTATTTCTAAAGCATCTTTTAATTCGTTTATAAAATCATCGGTCTTCATTTTTTCCATTATATCTTTCTCCTTATATAGTAATTATTGCACCTCCCCAAGAATAACCTACTCCAAAACCTACTAAAAGTACCATATCATTTCTTTTAATAATGTCGGCCTCTAAAGAATCTTTAATTGCTATAGGTATAGTATTAGATACGGTATTGCCTTTAAGTAATAAATTTTCACAAAATTTATTTTTAGCAATATTAATTTTTTTCCTTAAATACTCATTCATATACTTATTAGATTGATGAAAAATAACATAATCTATCTCATCTAAAGTTGTGTTATTCTTTTTTAATGTTTCTGAAACAACCTTTGGTACAGCCTTAATGGTAAAATTAAATATTTCTGATCCATTCATATATAGATTATTATTTGTCCTGATATTACCTGAACCATCATCTGTTTCCTTGGCATCGGGACTATACCTATTTCTTAGTCCACCATTAGGTATGATAAGATTTTTATACCCACTTCCATCTGTACCTAAAACAAATTCACCTATCTGTTCTTCTTCTGATTTTTCAATAATAGTAGCTGCAGCAGCATCTCCAAAGATTGTTCTATTACCTTTATCCTTAGGATGAATATGTTTGGTATAAGTTTCGGAAGTAATTAATAAAATATTAGTGGCAATCTTAGAATTTATTAGAGATTTTGACAAAGCAAGTCCATAGACAAAACCAGAACATCCTAAATTATAATCAAAGGCTCCTATTTTTTTGTTTAAACCTAATCTATCCTGTAAAATGCAAGCTCCAGAAGGTAGATAATATTCCGGGCTTTGAGTACAAAAAAGAAGAAAATCTATTTTATTTTTATCATAATTTTTTAAGATTTTCTTTCCAGATATCAAGGCTAAATCTAGGGCTGTTTCGTCTTCTCCTGCAATATGTCTCTCCCTTATGCCTACTTTTTTTTCAATTTTTGCTGACGACCAACCGTGAAACTCTTTTGCCAATTGGTCATTAGTAACAATTTTCTCTGGTAAATAATATTCTATATTGGTTATTTTTACTCCCATAATAAATTCCTTTTTATAATATTTTAAATTTTATACAAATTTTAAAGATTATGTATCTTATTTTTTGTTTAGCTTAATTTTTTTATTACTTTCTCCAGAGATTCTGAATCACTTACATTATATACCTTTGCCTTGGGCAATATCTGTTTGATCAGTTTTTTTAATACATTCCCTGGACCAACTTCTATAAAATTATTAATTCCTTCTGAATTCATTTTTTCAATAATATCTACCCATTTTATGGGATGAGTCATCAGTTCTATTAAAGCATTTTTTATCTCTTCTTTAGTCTTTACATAATCAGCCGTTACATTATAAATTATAGGTATTTGTGGATCTTGTATATTTATATTTTTTATATAGCCGGCTAAATTTTCTTTTGCTTTTTTCATTAAAGAGGAATGAAAAGGAGCACTTACTTTTATAGGTATTATATTTATTTCTTCCTCTTCCTTTCCTAATATTAATAATTCTTCGATTGCTTCACTCTTACCAGAAACCACAATCTGATAAGGAGAATTATAATTAGCTATCTCTATGGATCCAAACTTAGAAACCTTTTTAATTAATTCTTCCATCTTATCTTTCTTTAAGCTTATAATTGCAGCCATAGAGCCAGTACCAAGAGGGGTAGCAGTTTGCATATATTGCCCTCTTTTTCTGACTAATTTAATTGCCTCTTCAAATTCAAGAGAAGAGGCGGCTACTAAAGCAGAATATTCTCCCAAACTATGGCCAGCTACTATACTAGGATTAATATTATTCTTTTGAAGCAGTTTATATAAAATTATGCTCATAGTTAATATTGCCGGCTGAGCATTTATGGTTTTGTTTAAATCTTCTTCTGGCCCTTCTAAACATGATTTTTTTAAATCAATTGTTTCATATTTAAGAGCTATATTAGCCTTATCGAACAATTCAGTAGCCTCTTTATAATTTTTTATTAAATCTTTCCCCATTCCAACCTCTTGCGAGCCTTGACCAGGGAAGACAAAAGCAAGTTTTAGCATATTTTACCTTTACAAATTATTTTTGTTATTTTTTTAATTTTATTAATAAAAATAAACAATTAAGAATTTTTAAAAAGTTTTAATTTTATATATTTTTTCCAGGAACTCCAAATACCATACATTTTGAAGGAACATTTCTCATAACTACAGAATTAGCACTTATCTTAGCTTGAAATCCTACTTTTTTATATGAAATAACTGTTGCATGGGTGCCTACAAACACATCATTTTCTAATTTAACAAAACTATTTAAAGCTGCATATGGTGATAAGATACTATATTTTCCAACTTTAACATCATGTCCACAAGATGCATAAGTATTCATCATCACAAAATCATCTAATAATACATTATCACTTACAACACAATAAGGACAAATAACTACACCTTCTCCAATTTTTGCTGTTGGAACTATCAAAGCAGATGGATGAATCAAAGAAATAAATTTTGCACCTCTTTTCTTTAATTTATTAATAGCTCTTTTTTTTATATCTACATCTCCAATTGCTATAATGAAACGATCATTTTCATCAATTTTATAATTGTCATCATTACCAATTATACCTACTTTAGTGTTGTACCCATCTAAGTCATTTTGATTATATGATAAAAATCCTTTTATTCTATAATTCTTCTTAGAAAAAGTATCATCTGCCCAATAATATACTTCCCTGGCGAATCCTCCCGCTCCTACAATAATAATATTATACATTTATAAATCTCCCTTTATTAATTAAAGCATAATTATCATTACAAATAATTAGTATTAATATTTATTATGGTTATTTTTAAGTTCAATTTTATTTTTTGTTTTCCACAATTTTCGCTGGATTTCCTACAATGATTACATTATCAGGAACATTTTTTATAACTACACTACCTGCACCGATAGTAACATTTTTACCTATTTTTACTCCTTGAATTATTGTCGCACCAATGCCAATAAAACTTAATTCATTTATCACTACACTACCTGAAATATGAGTTCCGGGAGCAATATGACAATGGTCTCCTATTTTACAATTATGTCCTATTATGGCCCCCGTATTTACAATACAATTTTTGCCGATAGATGAATCAATATTAATTATGTTTCCTGGCATAATAACAGTTCCCTCATCTATCCTAACACTTTCATCAATAATAGCTTCAGGTGAAATAATTACGGGAAATTTATAACCGATTTCTTTCGCCATATTAAATAATGTATATCTTTTTGTATTATCTTTAGTACTGCCTATAGTAATTAATGCATAGTGTATGCCGCTATTGTAAATATTTCTCAAATCATTATCTGTACCTATTATCTTAATTCCACTTATCAAACTTTCTGCTTTATAATTATCGACAATACCAAGAATTTTAAAGTTATCTAATTTTTTCAATATTGATATAACTACTTTACAATGTCCACCGCCACCAATTAAAACAATCTTCTTTTTAGCCATTCAAAATCTCCTTAATTACCAAAGCTGCCTTTCTTATATCCTCTTCCTCATTCAAAGTCGAACTGGGCAGACATATACCCTGATTATAAATCTCATAAGCATTAGGATAGGGTTTTGAAAATTCCTTCAAATAGGGCATTTCACTTGCTGGCACAAAAATCCTTCTGGTGGGAATTCCTTTTTCTTTTAGTTTTAACATCAAATTATCTATATCCATATTATTTTTATCAATCTTGATACAGGTGAGCCACCAACTTCCAGAGGCATTATCATATTCTTCTTGAAATTTAATATAAGGTAAATCATTAAAAACTTCTTGATATATTCTTCTAAATTTTCTTTTCTTACCTAAAAATTCATCAATTCTTTCTAACTGTGCCAAACCTAAAGATGCTTCAATATTAGTCATTCTATAATTAAATCCTACCTCGGGATGATAGTAACCTTTAGAGGCATCTCTTGCTTGGTTTACTAAAAACTTAATATGCTCAGCTCTTTTTTGATTATTGCTTACTATCATACCACCGCCACCGGTGGTAATTAATTTATTGCCATTAAAACTAAAACAGCCAAAATCCCCGAAGGTACCAGTCTGTCTGTCTTTATAAGTCGCTCCTAAACTTTCAGTGGCATCTTCGATTACCAATAATTTATTTTCTCGGGCAATTTCTATTATCTCATCTATATTGCAGACACTTCCATATAAATGTACAGGGATTATTGCTTTGGTTTTTTTAGTAATAGCTTTTTCAATTTCTTGTGTACCAATATTCCAGGTAATAGGGTCTACATCTACAATTACCGGTTTAGCTCCAACAAATAAAACAGGATTTATAGTAGCAATAAAAGTAAGAGAAGGTACAATTACCTCATCCCCTTTTCCAATTCCTAACTGGTAAAGTGCTATATGAAGGGCAGCAGTACCACTTTGGGTCGAAACTGCTTTTTCTGCTCCAATATATCGGGCAAATTTTTCTTCAAATTCAGGTACAAAGGGACCTACAACAGAAACAAAATTAGAATCAATAGCTTTTATGAGATATTTTTTTTCTAAATCACCTAAATTAGGATCATCCAGAAATATTTTAGACATTGTAAACCCTATCTTTATATATATTTAAATTTTTTCTAAACCAATCTATGGTTTTCTCTAAACCCTCCTCTAATGTATAGTGTGGTTTCCATCCGGTGAGATTTTGTGCCTTGGAATAATCACATACTAACCTTTGAATTTCACTTTTTTCAGGTCTAATGCGCTTACTATCTACTTTCACTTTTAAATCAACTTTAGTCAATTTGCTTATAAGAGTAACCATATCACAAATAGAAATATCTGTAGCGGTACCTATATTGATAACTTCACCTAAAGTATTTGGATGTAAGCCTAATTTATACATTCCCTCTACTGTATTTAAAACATAATTAAAATCTCTACTTGAATTCAAATTACCTAATTTTATATCTTTTTTACCATTTAAGGCTTGAGAAATAATGGTGGGAATTACAGCTCGAGCGGATTGCCTTGGACCAAAGGTATTAAATGGCCTCACAATAGTAACTGGTAAATTAAAAGATAAATAAAATGTTTTAGCTAAATAGTCAGCACTTGCTTTTGTGGCAGAATAAGGAGATTGAGGATTTATAGGATGATTCTCGTTCATAGGGATATGTTGTGCGGATCCATAAACTTCACTGGTAGAAGTATGAATTGCTCTTTTAGTTTTAAGCTCGCGGGCAGATTGTAAAATATTGTATGTTCCTTCAATGTTTGTTTTTATATAAGCTAAAGGAGAATAATAAGAATAGGGAATACCGATAAGGGCAGCAAGATGAAATACATAATCAATTCCTTTCATACTTTCGTAGACAGAATCATAATCCCGAATATCTCCTGAATAAATTTCAATATCATCAATATATTTTGACTTCTCCAGCCATCCCCAAAAATTACGGGAATTATAGCGGACAAATGCCTTTACTTTATGCCCTTTTTCAACTAAATATTCAGTGAGATGGGAACCTATAAAACCACCTGCACCAGTTACAAGTATTTTTTCCATTTGCTATTTACTCCTTACCTATATGTTAATCTAACTATTATTTTAATCTTCTAATCGATCAATCTATCGATTTTCCAGTCAAATTCAAATAGACAATCGCATGGAACGGTTTTTCTTTTCCATTAATTCAATAATTCGTTGATTATTTTATTATTTAGCTGTACAAACCCCTTATAATATAAGCCTTTTGAGCTTTTTTTAATATAACGGTCATTTTAAGCTTTTTTTGGAAAAAGATAGGGTTTTACCTTAAGAGCCTTAAAAAAATGCGTTATACGCAATTTTCTTTTGAAAGCCTTATATATCAACCCTTTTACGAACCATAAAAAGCTATTTTTAGCACTCTTTTACTTATTTTTGGATAATTTGCGTGATGAATATTTATTAAATTTTTGAGAGAGCTCTGAAACCCTTTTATTATCTATGTTTTTGTGATATGCGAATTTTGAGAATAAAAATAAAAAGTTACTAATTTTTGTTATAGGGCACAAACTATCAATCTTTAATTTTAACTTATGAATTAATATTTTTATTTTACAAACTATATAATTATACGTAAAAACAATTACTTTGTTCAATATATGAACATGTATAAACTATATCATAGAAACAATACTACGTCAATCTACCAATCTGCCTATCGGCCAATCATTCAGTTAAAACAAATAAATAATCTGCCGATCTACCAACCTGCCTATCAAGTTTAATCTTCCAATCAACCTATCAGTCCACCAATCATAAACAATCTCCTGGTCTGTCAACCTGAATCAGCACTTCTTTCTACTGATTGACTTTTTTGTAATATTTCTATTTAAAATTTAATTTATTTCCTCCCCACTCCCTCATAGATAAAGCCCAAGGATTTTAAGGTAGTTGGTTCATAGAGGTTTCTTAGGTCAAGTAGGATGGGAGATTTGAGTAATTTTTCTATTTTTGATAAATCTAAGTTACGAAATTGATTCCATTCCGTAGCAATTACCAGGGCATCACTACCCTGGGCGGTTTCGTATTCATTCTGACAATAAGTTAAATCAGGAAGGATTTTTTTAGTATTATCCATTGCCAGGGGATCAAAGCACCTGATATTTGCTCCTTCTTTAAGTAAGAGCTGGATAATATTAATTGCAGGGGATTTTCGAATATCATCAGTATTTTGCTTGAAGGCTAGGCCTAGGATGCCGATAGTTTTTCCTTTAAGGTCTCCCAGGTGGTGTTTTATTTTTTCTACCATTAATTCTCTTTGTCGCTTGTTGGCTGTGATTACTCCCTTTAAGAGCTTAAAATCGTATCCGCAAGTAGAAGCAAAATGATACAGAGCGTCGGTATCTTTGGGAAAACAGGAGCCACCAAAGCCAGGACCAGGATGGAGAAATTTTGGACTTATACGACCATCCAAACCCATAGCTTTGGCTACTTGATGCACATCTGCCCCTACTTTATCACAGAGATTGGCAATTTCATTAATAAAGGTAATTTTGGTAGCCAAAAAGGCATTACAGGCATATTTGATTAACTCGGCAGTTTCGGGATTAGTAATCACAAAAGGTGTATCTATAAGATAGAGGGGACGGTAGATTTCCTGTATTATTTTTAGAGCTTTGGGGCTGTTGGTGCCAATTACTATTTTGTCGGGATGGGTGAAGTCATAGACTGCTGAACCCTCCCGGAGGAATTCCGGGTTGGAGACGACGTCGAATTCAAATGGTTTTAAGGTAGGTCGAGATTGCTTCGTCGCTTCGCTCCTCGCAATGACATTTTTATTTATTATTTCTTTGATTTTGGCAGCTGTACCGATGGGGACAGTGCTTTTATTAACTATTACTTTGTATTCATTTAGATAGTGAGCAATTTGCTGGGCTACTTTTTCAATCTGCTCGAGATTAGCTGAACCATCATCGTTAGAGGGGGTGCCCACGGCAATAAAGATTACTTTTGATTGTTTTACTGCCTCTTCAAGGTCAGTGGTAAAGGTTAATCGGCCAGCTGATACATTTTTCTTAATTAAAGCTTCTAAATTGGGTTCATAAATGGGGACTTTACCAGAATTAAGGCATTCGATTTTTTTATTATCCCTATCTATACAAATTACATTTAATCCAAAATCAGAAAGACAAGTTCCAGTTACAAGACCTACATAACCAGTGCCCACAATTGTTACTTTCATTTTGTTAATCCTCCAATCCATTAATCTTCCGGTCTGCCGATCAGAATTAGTTACCCAGTTAGCCAGTTATCCGGTTTGCCAGTTGACAGATAAAGATGCGGGTTCGATGAATCGAACCCCTACCTCACCCCCGCCCTATGATCTCCTCTCAAGATAGATGAGATACAAGAATTGAGATTGCTTCGGTCGTTTCACTCCCTCGCAATGACAGAAATGATGTTCTTTGTAATGACTGTATGTTCAGGATATGAACTTAGGTAAATTATAGTATATGTGGGTAGGAAAAGTCAAGGTGTATCCAATTATCCGATTCACTTATTGACCAATTAACTAATTAAAGATGGGAAACATAAGGTGCAAAGTGCAAATACAGTAATATGTGATATGTGATAAAGAAAAAAATGGATTCCTGCTTTCGCGGGAATGAATATGGGGAAACGGGAATGATCCCAGTGAAATAAGATTTCATGTGGCAGGCGGAAAAGGATGGGTGTAGAAGGTCATTTCTTGATACTCAATTTCTTCGTTACAAATTCTCTAACTTTTCTGGCTATCTCTAAACACTCTTTCGCCTCATCTATACTTGGTATATAAAATTCATCTGGATATCTTACCTCAACAGCGTAGAATGACAAATTCCCCACCTCAATTCCCTTGAATTCACCATCCTTTTTAACACACAACTCTAAAAGATATTCCAAATTGTGAGTTTTTCCAAATTCCACATTTTTAGTTATCAAGTAGGCTTTCAGAAATTTCTCAACAGCTTGCTGTGAATGAAAGCATATAGCTTCAGTTATTGCCTCTTCTGAAGATAATTTCATCAAATTTTCCGTAACCTCTAAATCATTGTGAGCTTTAATTAGCCACTTTTTGACATATTCATCTATCATAACCTTATTCCCTCTTTTAAAACCTCTCTTACAACACTACCTATCTTTGTCCTATAGTAATTTAATTCTTCTTTTGATTTGATAACGAGATCAGCATCAATTCCTTCTTTTGCAAGTTTCTTCCGTAAAAGGGAAGATAATTCCATTTTCTCTCTAATAGTAAGGTTATTTTTCATTACAATCAGGATATCGTGATCACTCTTTTCCGAGTAATCTCCTCTTGCTCTGGAACCAAATAAAATAATTTCTTTATAATTAACCTCCTGAAGCATTTCTTTGAGTATGTTTCCTACATTTTCCTTTATCATTTATTCTTTACTCCTTACCAATAATTTCATTTACTACTCTAAGTAAATGAACCTCTTCTCCATGAACTGATCCTGCAGCATATTCTAAGGCAGCCTGAATATCTTTGTGAGTAAGGCGTGGATAATACTGGAGAATTTTATCAATAGAAATATTCTGGGAAAGTTTCCGTAATATTATTTATTTATTGTCATTTTATCAGTTTTTTATTTAAGAAGCAATAAAAGAAGTTTCCCCTTTTTTCTTACTATACACTTTCGACTTAGTAGTACATCTTCTATAGGCATTTCAATCTTTAAACCAAATCTTTCCTCTCTTGCTCTTATATAAGATTTAACCTTTTCAAGCTTAATATCATCTTTTATGATTTTGTAAGGACACAATTAATTGTGCCCTTCCTGTTTTATTGTCTTTTGTTTGCTCTGGGCACGATGCGTCGTGCCCCTTGTATTCCTAATGTCATTCCCGTGAAAACGGGAATCTATCCTTTTGTAGGGGTCAGATTTATCTGACCCGTCCTTATTGCGGGCTTGATGAATCAAGCCCCTATCTCTGAATCCTAATTTTTTTCACGCAATACTAACGACTAATAGACAGGCGGGTTTGCCTACAAGGCCTTACAGGGCAGGCAGAAAAAGATATATTCTCATTACCTGTTTTCACGAGTACAAGTTTCATGGGAATGACCCCAGCGATAGGATAGATTCTATGTTGATTATTTTGAGATTTTTTTGTATATTTTCAACTTTAAAGGCTCCAGCAACCCTATCTAAATTTTTACCTGAAGTAGTAAGTGAAAGGGTTATGGAAAATCTTATGAAGGCAGAGGGAAAGATGAACTAATCGAATTATTCTAAATTAAGCTCAATTTGAAGGGCTATGTTAACATCAGCCATAATATCAGTAGAAAGTTCAGTAATTTTTTTACCGAGCTCTTCTTTGCCAATAGTAAAAATAGAGTCTACTTGAAATTTTGTAGGTTTAGAAAATCCTTCTGTGGCCAGAATTTCTACGGGGTAAACTATATCTTTTTTTTGTGTAATGCCCGGGATAACCACAACATCATTGCTGTAACGGTTTCCTTGATCATTTGAGACAACAAGAAGAGGGCGAATTTTCTTTTTACCGGGACCCCAGAAGACTTCACCGCGTCGAGGGAAACTCATAATTGTTCTTCCTCTTCCTGTTTTCTTATAACTTTTGCCTGCGCTTTACGAAGTTCAGGATAAGACTCTGATTTCTGAAGATAATATTTTTTCAATTGTTCGGCTCTTAATTTATTCAAAGAAATATGAATAACTTTAGAGATGGAACCATGTTTTTCTTTTAGTTCTTGTAGAAACCTATCATCAGGATCTGATAAATATACAGTATGTCTGGGCATTTAAAAGCACCTCCTTTTTAATACAATGCTATCATACATAAAGGTAATCGTCAAGATTAAAATAAGCAGGTTGAAAAATTGTTTAATATATAGTTGAAATTAGACAAAGCATATTGTAATATATTTTAGGGTATCTATTTTGGGAGGCAAATTTGTCCATAAAATATAATTATAGAAAGGAAAAAGATGTGGAAAAAGAAATTGAATATAATGAGAGAAAGGGTTCAGAAAACGGTTTTGTAATAATTAATAATAATTTTTTAGATTATTGGTCGGGTATTATAGGTGCGGGACCATCTGTCCTCTATCTGGATTTATTAAGTTATTGTTATGGCAAAAAAACACATGCTTGGCCATCTGTGAGAACATTGGCCGAAGATCTCGGAATTACTAAAAATAGTGTTAGAAAATACCGTGAAGTGTTAATTAAATATGGATTAATTAAGAAGATGTATAAGAGAAAATCGGCAGATGGAAGTTATCAAACCAACGTTTATGAGATAGTTAGATCTGAAGATTTACCATATCCTGAGCAGAATCGTGAAGAAAATGCATAATTCAAAACGAGATTGCTTCAGTCGCTTCGCTTCTTAGCAATGACATATAAATTGCTCACTCCTCCTTAATCCCTCATCGAAAGGGAATAAAATATAGAAAAATTTGCACCAGGGGTAGTGTAAATTTGGAATGGTTTTAATGATTCTGTTGTCATTTTTGCACCAGGGGTAGTGTAATATTTTTGCGAAGGTGGTTCAAATCTTGACCCCTAATAATAACAATATAATAAAAACAACAACAACAATATAGGGCGTAAAAATTGGACTTGGCTAAGTCCAATTTTTACGCCCTAACACTACCAATGCTGTTGTTGTTTTTTTAAAATTTAAGAGAATAAAGAAAGAAGATGTAAGATTTTTATCCCTTTACGTTTTTTAAGATAGATTCGAGATTGATTATTTGGATATTTTTGGGTAGATTTTTAAATTTTTTTATTATAGTGATCAGGATTTTATTTTCCTCCTGACTGACAGTGGAAAGTATGATTAAGTTTTCGGGAGCAGGGGTTTGAGATATTTTCTGAGCAAAGTCGAATAGAGTGAGGATTTCATGTCCCAGAAATTTCTTTTTGGAGGAGGCAGGGTCATCGGTTAGAATGGAGTGTAATTTTAAGGGACTATCCAAGAGAGAGAGATAGGTTATTTCAGCCAGCTGATCGGTGCCATAGATAACTGCCTTTCTTGCCCCTTTATCGTAAAGATTGGTAAAGTGGGTAGTAAGCAGGTCTTTGGTATATTGATAGTAGTGCTGAGTTTCCCGAACCCGGTCATAGATAAAGTTGGTTGCCTGAACCATCCCTTTAGGGGTGATAAGATAGAGAATTTTACGGCCAGTCATCTTTTTGGCCTTGATTAGTCCCCGATGAATCAAGTTTTGCAGGATAGAGTTAGTCAGACCCAGGGAGATGTTTAGCTTGTGTGCTAAAGAACGCTGGGATAGGGACGGATTTTCTTTTAGTTTTAAGAGAGTGTCAAGATGTTTAGATTTGGGCATGAGAAAAACCTCACGGTTTTTAGTTTTTAGTTTTTAGTTTATAGTTTTTAGACTTAAGAGATTTAATTAAGCCAGTTAGCATATAGATGATTGATTGAATTTTTGCTATTAAAAATTTATATTCATCGTTAGTTATATAGTTTAGATCCTTAGAAAGTAATAGCTGATATTCTGTTTCGAAGGCGGAGCCTTTGGCTATGCCTAAGAATCGGATTAAGTTTCCATTATCTAACTGTCCACAGCCTTCAACAATGTTAGTCGGGATAGATGATGATCTTCTGATTTGAGAAGTCATTCCATATTGTTCGTTATTAGGAAATTTTTTGGTAATATTGTAGATATCAATAGTAAATTGATGGGCATCTTCCCAGACTTTTAGTTTTTTGTAGTCGGACATGGGAGTCTCCCTTCGGTCGACTGGTTTTTAGTTTTTGGTTTATAATTTTTAGTAAATTCAAAAGAGAAATATTTTCCTTCGGTCGTCTTGTTGCAAGTTGCAAGTTTCGAGTTTCAAGTTAAGAGTAAAGATACAACGTGCAAGATAAAAAAACAAGTTGCAAGGTGCAAGTTTAAAATACAAGATACGAAATACAATGTTCAGGATGTGAACTTAGGTAGATTATATTATATTTTGGTGGGTAAAGTCAAGAGGAACGGTTTTTCGCTATTCGTTTTTGGATGAGATTGCCACGCACTGATAAATTAGAGATCACAATGACAGAATAGACAGGCGAGACGCCTGTCCTACATTATTTCTGATAACAACCATTTCCATACCGGTAATATTTTGATATGTATTCCTTCTACTACTACACTGT
>JAHLWJ010000512.1 GCA_019057975.1 Promethearchaeota archaeon
AAAATTGCTTTTTCTGTGAGTCGTGTCGTTCTAGTCAGAATATTGTTGTTTAATTATTGATCAAATTTAGGGTAGCTTAATTATATTTTTTCTTCGTGAAACGCCAATTTCACGCCCTTTTGTATATCGCATAGTATTACTTTAAACCATCTCTACATATTACGTTTAACATTTACGAATTAAATTTACTAATTCTCTTTTTTATGTCTCCAATAAAAGATTGGGTAAGTACATTAGGTGTCTCGAAAATACGCGAATATTTAAAACCTGCTCTTTCTTTATGTCCTCCTCCTTCAAATTCCTTAGCAAACTCTCGACAATTAAGGAAATCGCTGTGAATTATAATCTCGTTATGTCTTGAGTCGATACCAATAAAGGCTTTCGCATGAGGAAATTTTTGTTTTACTACCTTCGTAATTTTACCTCCCCCTAACTTAGCCCAAGAGATAACGACGTCTCCAAATGATTCAAGAGAAATTTTTATCGCGTGTTCTAATGCAAACGAGGACTCATCTTCGAGCCATTGTTTTAAGGATTCTAATTGGGAATTAAACCACTCATTTTCAAAATCACCTTGAGATAATAATTCGACTACTCTGTGTTTATTGTGATCGTTATGAGCCCCTCTATTAAAACTGATAATTGATTGCAAATCTGAAGCTACCTCGAATAATTGAGTTCTGAAATCTGTATCTCTGGCAAATTTAGCGATGGTATCCGATATGATATCGTCTGGTAAAAAGTAGTCCTTAACAATTTCCGCCGCACATCTTTCAGGGTCATTTAGATATGTATGAATTAAGTTTCTCAGTCTCTTTTTTACCAAATCATCGACGATGTGATGATCGAACCACGATATTTTGCATCCTCGCTTTGTTGCGGTCTCAAAATATGTAAATAATTCTTCGAAAGAGTCATTAAAACCTATATCAGAAATTATTAACTGGGAAGGAATTTTATCAGAATCCAAAATTCCTCGAATCTTTCCAACGAAATCAACATAAGTAGCGAAGGTATAGATTATTTCTGTTTGACTGGTTTTTGATGATAGATCAAGATGGCGTTTAATTATTGCTTGTGAGCCAAGTCCGTCGAGATCGTGTTCGTGAGTAATTGATACAATCATTCTCAAGTTAAATCCCTCTTAAAATTAATTAAAGCAGAAGAGTATTTTTGTTTTTTGAAATATAATATTAGAATAAATCTAGATACGGCTCAACTTTTTCTTTATTTCCGTTGTTGTTTACGAATTCTAAGATTATCTGAGCCAACTCTTTCTTTTTTTCGTAATATATTTTCATAAATTCTTCTCTGGTTTTATCTGGGTATCTCATTTGTAGCGCAGGGTCTCTCCTTGAACATCCTCCTTTTCTCATACAACAATATGAAATTGATCCAAAACATACGAGATTGGAGTCCCAATCGTTTTCTCTCGAAAATTCTTCTTTAATTTTGATAAAATCTTCTGGGCTTAGTTCTAAATCCTTTAAAGCTTCATCCCGGCTGCATTTAAAACCAAAAGTAAGAGAATACCCTGGTTTACAACAAAAAGTTAGACCTCGGCAATCAGCACCCATACAAATGTGAATTGGAGCATTTTCCCATCCTGGTATGTTTCTAAGTTTCTCTGGATCTAAATCAACCATAGTCTAACCCGATAAGCATTTTTTAATTGCAGAGTAAAATTCACTACAAGATATTAATTTATTGTTTATAGTATAAAATAAAGCGCCCTAAGGTAAATAAATAGAATTTAAGAAATATAAAAAATATAAAAAAGAGGGCCCGATGCGAGAATTGAACTCGCCTTTCCCCAGCCATAAGAATATTCTTACACTTCTAGGGATTCACATAGGAGAATTTAGTAAGAAATACTAAGTTTGTCCCCAATATTAGTTGGATAGATTAAAATCTTACCACTAACCACTATACGAACCGGGCCATGGAAGTATATATGATATAATACTACCCACTAAAAAAATTTTATGAATGTTCGAAAAAAAAAAAAACTATTCTTCATTAAGCTGGTCCCTAACATTTAATTTAATAATACCTTTTTTGATTTTTTTAATTCTGTTTGTATTTTCCTTAATGGCTCTATTAATCTTATAATAGTCTGCCTTAACTTCTTGAACATATTTTTCTCCTAGTATTTTTTCAATATTATTTTCAAAATTTTTTGTACTTATCATAGAATGGCAATTTCCACATAAACAAACGCATTCTTCTTCAATTATGAAATCTTTGATTAATTCTTTTATATTCCATTTACGAGAAATATCACCCCATTTATTAATTTTAAGATCTTGATTAGTATGGTGTGCTTGTAAAGATGGAAGTCGATCCTCTCCACAGGAGATACACTTTCCATTAAAAACTTGTTCAATAACAGATCTTTTTTTTATCCATCTCCGCACCTCAAATTTTAGTGAAGCAGCTGTATAATTTGTATCATTTTCTTTTACAAACTTATGTACTTTAAAATTTAAAAATTTATCAATATCATGACTTGAATAGATAAATAAATCTTTCTTCAATATAATATCTTTAAAATCATTGAAAATTTTAGCATTTTCAGGTAAATGGCAATTTTTACAAATAGGTTTTACTTTTTGAGATTCTAAAGTATTTTTTATCTGATCATATTTTTTATGCATGATCTCATTCCAAGTAGCAGTTTTTATCTCTTTTTCTTCATGATGGAAATCAAAAGCAGGTAATCGCTTAAAATCAGTGTTGCAACTAGGATTTGAACATTTTCCCCCATGACTGCCATCATTCATTTCAATTAATAATTTAAATTCTTTCCTTAAGCATCGTATTGACTCCTTTTCTGATTCCGTCCCTAATATAGACTTTCTTTTTACACGTTCAAGTGTGAAATCATCAAAAACATTCTTAAAATGGTTATAAATTCCAGAAATAGCTACTTCTAAACCTCTTTTTGTTAAATTCAATCCTCTATTTTGCTTGATTAAATTACGACTGAGTTCTGAAAAGTTAATGGCTTGATTTTTATTATTTAAAATTTTTATGTCTTCTGCTAAATTAGTAAGATCAGCAAAATAATTTGACAAGCTACCTTCAAATCGACTATCTATCTTATTTTTAACAATATAATTCCTCAATTCTTTCAATTCATCTTTTGGTAATCTATTTATCCACTTCGGTTGTGATTTAATATCACCTAAATTTTTAATTAGTGTATCTACTATTTTAGAATTTGAAGTAGCTTTACTTTCCCCAAAAGTTTTATAGATCTTTTCACTAATAATATTTCTAGTATTTTTAGGGAATGATTTAATTATTAAAATATCACCAATCTCTTCACTTCTTATTTTATGACTGGTTTTCACTTGAATTTTATCTGAGTTAAGCTTTTTAGTATTAAATTCTTGATGTTGCAATTTATGTCTTGGTTCCCTATTATGATTAATCCTTCGAGGTTCAATTTTATGTCTCGGTGGAGCTTTTGTGTCAAATTTTGGATGTCTTATTTTATTTCTGGGTGGTGTTTTAAGATCGAGTTTGGGGCGTTCTATCTTATTTTTTGATGGAGTTAGT
>JAHLWJ010000513.1 GCA_019057975.1 Promethearchaeota archaeon
ATCAAGAAAAATTTTTAGTTCCTCATCGGAATAACCTAAACGTTCTTTGATATTATTTTTCATTTCCTTACTTAACTTCAATAAACAACACCTCAATTTTTAGTTATTTATTTTATTTATTTTCTTTCAGGAATTATTACCTTTGTTGATTTTGGAGTATTTTCAATAATATATTCTATGCTTGATTTTTCTTCTTCAATCCAATGAATTGGTATTAGAATTTTGGGTTTGATTATTTCGACAGCTTGAATTACTTCTTCAGGACTCATCATATAAGGTTCTCTTACTGTTAGAAATGCAATATCAATATTGTTTAGAGTATTCATCTCTGGGATAACCCCTGAATCTCCCGAATGGTAAATACGAAAACCATCAAATTCAATAACGTATCCAACCCATCCTGCGGAATCTGGATGTGCAGATGTAGAATAAGCAGGTAAAGTGTCAATTTGAACACTATTCAATTTAATAGTCTCACCAGATTTTACAAGATAACTATTAAAATCAAAATGATCATGCAATAAGACTTCTTCACAATCATAAGGACACATGATAATTGTTGTTGGTTTCACTAGTTTTTCGAGAGTTTTGATAGAGAAATGATCTTCGTGAGAATGACTCAATAGAATGATATCTGCCTTTTTTTTCAAATTTTCTTCCGATAAGTGAGCAGGATCAAAGTAAATAGTTTTTTGACTATTAATTCTAATACATGCACTACCATGTGGATGACTGCTTTCTAACCAGTCTATTTTTTTAATAAACTCTAATAATTCCATATTTCAATTACTTATTGTTTTATTATGATTTATTTAACTTATTGATGGCCATTTGACCTGCTTTATAAGCTTTTTCTAATATATCTTTCTTTTCACGTACTTTTCCTCGTTCTTCCAATCCCGGTGCTAATACAGTTTCAAACAATTCCATATCCAAATAATTGAAAATATCTGTAAACATACCTACAGTATGTCGTGCATAATTAGGATGACCACCTCCAAGGGGTATAACAAGAATCACTTTCATTCCTTTGAAATTTTTATGATTTGGACAGTACCATCTATCCAAAAATGCTTTAAATTGTGCTGTAGGACCCCACCAATATATGGGAGTACCAAGAACCCAGATATCACTTTGCTCCATTTTTTCCAGTAGTTCAAGCATGTCATCATTATGTATACATTTACCGGTTTTACGGCAACTGTCACACGCTTGACAGGGATTAATATTTAAATTATTTAATATGACTTTTTTAATTAAAGCTCCAGCATTTTCTGCGCCTAATAATACTTCATCTACCAAAATCTCAGTGTTGCCACCACGACGTGGACTACCCACAATTCCTAAAACTTGACAATTGGAGTGTTTTACCATATAGATTAAAGATTTTCAATATTCGATTTGGTTATAATAAATAATTCTCTTTTATCAATTTTATTTATAAAATCATTTAGATATGAAATATTAAAAAAAGAATTTAAAATTTAAAATTTTGAAAAAATATTCAGTTTAATCATATCTTTTGTAAGTAAGAAGCAACCAGAAAAATCCTATAACCCCAATAATAGTAGCGATAATTATTAAATAATTGGGCCAATATGCTGCTTTAAAAGAACCTCCTACCCATGAAATCATAGTCATAATGCCCGATGCTGCCATTATACTTAATACCACTAATCCCATTCCCAATGCATATTCCTCTTCTCTAAACAATCCAATACCCGCGACTAAACACCAGAATCCTAATAATATTGAAATGGTAGCTTGCCCCCCAAAAATTGAGAGTACTTCATCATTAATTGCCCATGGTGGTGCATAAATGTCAGCCCAAGCTAAAAATTCCATGACCGCTTTAAAGATGAAAAGAAGTCCAATAATAATCATTAAGAAGTTTAATAATTCATTTGAATCTTTTTTTTTTTTTTCGCTCATAATTAATTCAACTTTTCATAATTATACTATAAATTAAATGTTAAGGATGAATAGACGATGTTATTATATAAAATTAATTCAATAATTTTATGATAAACTTCTAAATATAATTCGAATGATTTTTTTAAAGATGAACATGAAACTCCAAGTTTTTCTGGTTAACGCCATAAGAATTAAAGATTAATCCCATTATCCTTGTTTTGCTCCGCATCCATTACAATAAGTTGAGTTCTCGGGAATACCTTCACCACAGAACTTACAGAAATTTTTACTTATTAATCCTTCAGAACTTATCGGAGCAGTTTCTAGAGGACTAATTTGGGTAAAAGGTAATCTTTCAGGTAGTTGAACCATTACAACAAAATTACTACAATCTGGGCAATTTACTTTTCCTTTTTTCCCTAATTTAAAAGCTTTTGATGGTCCTAATGCCGTTACTTGGCCCATACAAGCGCCACACCAGACTTTATTACAATTACGGCACAGAAAAAATCGATTTGTCCAATTTTCCTTCGGAAATTTTTTATCATTAGTATATCTTCCACAAATTACACAAAAGTTTTTAGATGGGGTCCGTTCCTTTTTACGTCTCAACATTCGAGCATCATCTAGTATTATAATAAAAATTTAAGTCATTTTTATCGTATATTTCACTGAAAATAAAATTTTACTTATTTTTAGGTAAACTCTTAATTAAATTCACTTTTAATAGTATATTAATTTTTTGTGTTTAAGTGAAATCTATAGACCTTGCTAAAAAATATGCGATTATAAACATAATCAAAGTGATAACTGAAAGAAACCAGAAATCGGTATACAATATATTTATAACCATTATTCCTACTACAACTGGTATTGCTGTTAAAAGTAGAACATTTTTACGCTCGATTGGACTACGATCAGCCCATATAAGTAGAATTGTCCACCCTAACATCAAAAAAGCTCCAGTTCCTGTTTGATATTTATAAGAGATATCTGTACTTACATTTGGCTGTGAAACTGAAAATTCAAATAATATCGAAATGATCATATCAAGGAAAACCAATAGATCAAGAATTTTGTTTTCTAAATGCCCGATAACTTGCTCTACTCCACCTTGGTTTTTTATAGTAAACCCTATTGTCCGATATAGACCAATAGCACCTAGAGCATCTAATTTATCAGCATCAGATAATATTGTTGCTTCAAGAGTTTGAGGAACTACATTATTGGAGAATGAATGTGTTCTGATGCAGTGAATTATATTATCAAAATCTTCTTGAGAAAGTTTAAAATCATTTCTACGCAAAAATTCTGCAGCAATCTCAGCAGATAATTCAGCATGGTTCTTATTATAATCCGCTATATTCTTATACGTCCTTCCGATATCATGGAATAATGCAGCAATTTTAAGGATGAGTAGATTTGCTCCTAGTTTTTTTCCTATTTGCAGACATAAATTAAAAATACGCTCAACATGCGAAAAACCATGAATGTCATCTTTTTCAGAGTTTTTAGATGCGTATTTTCTGACAATTATAATTATTTCTTCTTCAGACATGAATACTACCAATCATTATTTTCCCATTTTTTAAAAGAACCAAACCCATCAACATTCGAAATTACTTCTTTTGTATTCTTATTAA
>JAHLWJ010000514.1 GCA_019057975.1 Promethearchaeota archaeon
TTTCTTTTCATAGGTGGCACAAATATCAAGAGCCATTTCAAGTTTTTTCGCTTTATCTACAAATCCTATGTGGTTTAAAAGTAATGCGGCAGCTTTTATGATACTCGAGGGATCAGCATATTTTGCTCGTCCTTCTTCAACCATTCTAGGAGCTGAACCATGAATTGCTTCAAACATCGAATATTCTTTACCTATATTCGCACTCCCGGCTGTTCCTACTCCGCCTTGAAGTTGAGCAGCTTCGTCGGTTATGATGTCTCCATAAAGGTTAGGTGCGACAAAAACTTTAAAATCACTTTGACGAGCAGGATCAATTAGTTTCGCAGTTGCAATATCTATGTACCAATCATCCCATTTAACTTGTGGATATTCTTTTGCAATTTCCTCTGCCATAGCAAGAAATCTACCATCAGTAGCTTTTACAACATTTGCCTTTGTTACAACCGAAACACGATTAATATTGTTTTTTGCTGCGTAGTCAAAAGCTAAACGTATGATTCTATCTGAACCTTGTTTTGTTATCACTTTAAAATCGATTGATAAATCATCAGATATATTAATTCCTTTTGAGCCTAAAACATAAGCACCCTCTGTATTTTCTCTGAAAAACATCCAATCTATTCCTAATTCTGGAACTTTCACCGGGCGAACATTTGCAAATAGATCTAACTCACGTCTCATCGTTACATTAGCACTTTCGATATTTGGCCACTTATCTCCTTTCCTCGGCGTGGTCGTGGGCCCCTTGAGGAGGACATGACATTTTTTAATCTCTACTAGAACGTCATCAGGAATAGCTTTCATTACTTTTGCTCTATTCTCTATTGTTAAACCTTCAATAACTCTAAATTCTACATTCCCACTATTAGCTTCATCCTTTAACAAGAATTCTAATATTGCTTGTGCGTGTTTCGTAATGAATGGACCAATTCCATCACCTCCAACGAGACCAATAATAATCGGTTTCAACTTGGAATAGTCTGTCCAATCAGCAGCTTTTTTCATGCGTTCAACTCTTTCAAGTTGCTCTTTAACAATTGTTTCAAAATGTTTTTTCGCATTCTCAACAATTTCATTCATATAAAATCACCTTTAACTTATTTTTTAATTTCTGAAATTTTTAATTTTTAATCTATATTTAAACTTGAATATTAAATTTTTATATAGAATCTCTTTAAACGGTATAATTTTAAAAAATTTAATAAGATTGTTAAATGTCTTAATGATTGATTCATCTATTATTCTCATTTATCTTATTCCAGATTTTTTCCATTCAGGAAGTGGGTGTTTATGATGGAATTATGAGTTCATTTGAGAGATTACGATCTTTGAAAAGCGTTATCAGTCCTTCATGTAGAAGTATCAAACTCAAAATTATGAGAAAAATAAAAAGACCTGGGAAAAACCACGCTCTCCATGTTGGAAATGATCCACGCCCATAGTTAAAGGTGGTACCTAATTGACCAGTAGTCTCATCAGTTAAACCCATAATCCCTAAAAATTGATATATCAAGATTGTGAAAGCAGCTTCTAATGGAATAGATACAATTATAGTTTTAATTATTTTAATTATATCTCTATCACGTAATATAGCATTAGATATTATCTGTGTGAAAACAGGAATAAATAAAAACCCAATCATGAACATTATATTCCAAATATCCACACCAAATAATATAATGGAAAGTGAAACTAGAAAAAATCCAGGAATTATAAAGAAAAATGTCATAAATCCTATAATAGCGTTGTGTCCTAGCCTACTTAATTTAGCAGAAAAAAATCCTAATATAGCTCCTCCAATTAATCCTATTAGAATAATTCCAAATCCAATTATAAATGCCTCTCGTGTACCCCAAATTAACAATGCAAATAGGTCATATCCATATTTTGTTGTGCCTAATGGATGTTCAGAGGATGGCATTTCGAAAGGGACACCCATAGGAGGAATATATGGTCGGGTTATCTCTTTTAAATTATATGATGTCATCAACTGAGGGATTATAGATATAAAAAAGAAAAATAAAATTAAACTCAATCCGATTAAAGTGAACGGGGATTTTAAGATTTTGATAAAAAAGTTTTTTACGTCAATTTTTGGTCTAATCTCACTCTTATTTCTTACTGGATTGTTAGATTCTTTGGGGTTCGATTTTAAAACTACTTTTTTTTTCTTAATTACTTTCTCTCTTAAGATTAATAATTTAGGCCTTATGAGCTCATAGACTATAGGTGTTAAGTTTGAAATAATTAATGTAAGCGTGAAGATTATGGTTAACATAAAAAGAAATCCAATGATAACGAAAAGATCCCCCATAAATATAGAATTATAGAAAAAATAACCGAAACCTTTTATATAAAAAAACATATCTGTCATAACTATAAAAGCAAAAACTATCCCAAACATTTTCCCAGTCATGAAAGAGTTAGATAGAATTGAATTGGTGGTTAACTTATTTTTCATCTTAATCTGAGTTTGTTTTATAACAAGAGCGATAATAAGGAGACTTAGTGAAAAAACAGGTATGATAAATTTGTAAACATCCAATAAATCAGGTGAAATAGAATCAAATTTTTGGATAAGTGGTAAAAGAAGGCTAATAAAAAATATTGGTGTTGTAAGCCCAATTATTGTAAATGTTCGAATTACAGCCCCCTTCCAGTTATTTCTATTTCTTATTGATGTTTTTCCCAAAAAAATACCTATTGGTATCCCTAATATTAATGGTATAGTAATATATTTAATTGTTCGAGGGATTGATTTAACAAAAACATCAATAACTGACATTCCAGGGGCTATTATATATGAATATCCCCACTCCCCTTTAAAGAAGTTAAATAAAAACTCTCTGAATCGAATGACCAATGGTTCGTAATAACCAAATTCATCTAAAAGGGCGTTATAAGTGAGAGGATCTAATACCAAATCTAATTTATCTAGATAAGGGTTTCCTACTATATGAAGGGTAAAATAAAAACCGATTAATAACCCTACGAATAATACAAAAATCCCTAAAATCATTGATATACTAATTTTAATAAGATTTTTTTTTTGATTATCTTTCAATTGAAACTTACGATCCCTCATTATATCTTAGATAGAAAAAAGATATAATAAAAAGCTTATTGTCAAGATTGAAAAAAGATTTTTAGGTATAGATAATAATTTGTATTATTCTGTAAATAGGATCTCATCATAAGGTTGCCGAAATAGACCGGCTCTTTGGCGTTTCTGGTCAAAAATGTGGCCCATCATTCCAATTGATCTTCCTAGGACAAATAATCCGTTTAGTGCTTCGCTATAAATTACGTCTTCAATTTCATCCTTTGAATAATCTAAGTTTTCTAATAAATCTAAAAACGTAATACCAATACAACCATCAACATTTAGAATAAGGTTATTTCTTTTTGATGTGGTAACCTTTTCCACTTCTAAAGCGTAGTCTAAGTGAGGATGTTTTGGGAAATTTTTAAGTATAAATTCTTTCAACAAAACGACTCGCATATCAGGATTTTGAACTGATTTGATTCTATGGCCAATTCCCGGAATATTGA
>JAHLWJ010000515.1 GCA_019057975.1 Promethearchaeota archaeon
AAAATTTCCTTTATTTTTTTACTGAGATTTTTAATAAAATTTTCATCTTCTATTAATGATTCTAAATCTAACTGAATACTTCTTGTGTCAATTTTAGAAATAATATTTAATAGTTTGCCTTTCAATTCCTCTTTATTTTTAACCTCTATACATTCTAAATTTGGTTTAACCCCTTTTTCCAAATACCACATTAAATCAAAATAATCTCTCCCCTTGACTTTAATTAAAACTTTTCCTTTTTTATCAGTTTTTTCCCATTTTCTATATAGAATTGCTCTCAACTTTGTAGCCATTAATGTTGGGAGGTCAAAGGTTTTTATTAAAATTGATTTATTAAATTTAAACAAAGGTATAATTTCTGTTTTGTAATTTTTACAAAAATCAAAGTCACTAAATAATTCAATTTTTAAAAAGAGCAAATCTGATTCATTATTTTTAGCTAATTTTAGTTCATGAAGAATTGGGAATTTTAAATTAATCCTAAATTTCTGAGTCGTAACCTTTAGGTTTAAATCAGTATTTTTATTAAAAAAAACTTTTATATCTTTAGCTATTTTCTTAATATCAATCATTTTTTCAGTATCAACAAAATCTAAGTCTTCAGAAAGTCGGGGCAAATCAAAACAATGAGAAAGACAAGAACCACCGTAAAATATTAACTGACTATATATTGGATAAGAATAGATGAAATCTAAAACTAAAACCTGAAGATATTCCTTAGCTAAATTTCTCTTAAAAAGCTTATTTTTTGAAACTGTTCTATTTATTAAATTTTTTAAAAATATTTTTGATGTCTCCATATCTACATAAAAAGATAATTAAAAATCTCCTTCATTCTCTTCGAATTTTCAATCTTAAGATATCTTTTAAACTCTTCTAAATCAACTTTATTAAAGTTATTTAAATTCAATCTTAACTCTTTAGCAGCTCTTTTATTTATTAAAATATTCTTTCTTAAATAAAGAAAATCAAAAAGTGCTTTAGCCTTTGTGGCTCTTGAAATAGTAAATTCTGCTTCCTTAACTATCTTAAACCCACAAAATAATTCATCTTTTATTTTGTGATATATAAAATTACCTAATTTGTTTGAAAATGTATTGGTTTTTTTCTTGGTTATTGATGTAAAGTTAGTAGGCATTTCAGTTATAAGATTATTAGAATAAAGAATGTAATCTAAACTTAAATAAGAAGGCTGGTATAAAATATTAGCTAAAAATTCTAAATAATAGGAAAAGATATCGGCTTTCTGTAAATCATCGATATATTTTTTTGTAGTGTATAATCCTCTCTTTAACCTTAATACCTGATTATTCTTTATGTATCGATAGAAAAGTACTTTTAGATAAATTCTATCATTTTCAATAGGACTCAAGTCATCAAAAGTTAAATAAGGCAGTTTTTCTGCTAATGAAATAATTTTTTTACTTTTAAACTTAAACTCATTTCTCATAGTATACAAAAATTGTATACTTTCAGAAACGACTTGTCAATTATTTTTAATATATTTCATGGAATCTTATACTTCTGCCAAGGATAAAAATAACAACATTTATCCTTATTTAAAGGATAAAATTATTTATTTTTGTAATTTTTAAGAGAAAAAATATGAAATAGCTTTGGTGTGTTAACAAAATTAGGTTATGTAGAACTTCAATTTTAAAAAATCTAAAAGCTATCTTTAGAAGAATGTGGAAATAGGATAGTTTATTATATTCTTACTTTTTTTTCTTAATAAATAATACTATACTACCTATTACACCAACTAAAAAAGCAGCAGAAGCTCCTGTTAAGATTAAAAACTTCTTAATTATTATAAATTATTGACATAATTACTAAATTTCTGTAAAATAGAAAATCAGAAAGGAGGAAAAATGATACAAAATAGACAGGAGGAGATTGTCAAAATTCAATCCAGGGGTTTGTTAACAATCCCTGCCAAATTTCGAAAAAAACCTTATTTTGAAGAAAATAGCTTAGTGCGTATAATAAAAGAAAAGGGACGATTGATAATTGAGCCAGTTAGAACCCTTCCCTATCCAGTTCGTAGTTATACAAAACAAGAATTAAAAGAATTTTTTGAGTTAGATAAAAAAGAAACTAACGAACTTAAAAACGAAGGGTTAATATAAGTGGGTAAAGAACAATCCGTACCAAATGTATTGTTTAATGCTTCTGTAGTTTTAGCTGGTTTAAAGTCTCCTATGGGTGGATCTGGAAAACTGCTTCAATGGGCTAATCAAAAGAAAATTACAGGAATAATCAGTGAAGTTATTTTGGATGAAATAAGACGCAATATTGATAAGGCTGGACTTAATAAAAAATCCATCAATAAAATAGTCACTACTTTCCCAAAAGTATTGCCAGCACCAAAAAAATCAACTGTTATATCCTTTTATGAAGTAGTTATTGACTATGGTGATGCTCATGTTTTAGCTTCTGCTTTAGAAGCAGATGCTCAATTTTTAGTAACATTTGATAAAAAGCACTTGTTAAGTTTACAAAATAAGGTAAAAAGGATAAAAATTTTATCTCCCAAACAGCTTATTAAAATTCTATCTGAGAAATAAGTTCCAATTCATTTTTACTCATATCAATTAATATCAATTATTTTCTATTTATTTATCGGAGTTTTATACTTCTGTCAAGGATAAAAATAACAACATTTATCCTTATTTAAAGGATAAAATTATTTATTTTTGTAATTTTGAAGAGACAATATTAATGTATTATATTGAAATATTTGTAATACTATGATATAAATATATTACAATTTTAAAGGGAGGAAAAGGTATGAATACAATTTCAATAAGATTACCTGAAAAATTAGCTAAAGAGCTTAATAATATGGCTAAGTCTATGGAAAGGTCAAAAAGTTTTTTGATTCGTGAAGCTATTGCAACTTATTTGGAAGAATATAGTGATTATCAGATAGCTCTTGATAGACTTCTTAATAAAGATGATGAAATAATTGAAAGTTCTGAGTTAAGGAGTAGGCTTGGCATATAAAATTCTTTATAAAGCTTCTGTTAAACGTGATTTAAAAAAGATACCCAAGCTGGAAGTTAAGAGAATTCTAAATAAGATAGAAAGTGATTTGGGAAAAAATCCAGATAAAGGAGAGCTGCTTAAAGGCAAATTTCAAGGACTTTACCGGTACAGAATTGGTGTTTATCGAGTAATTTATGTAAAAACAGTCAATGGGGTACTGGTTCTTAGAATAAGTCACAGAAAAGATGTCTATAAATAATTTTATGTTTTGGCTCATCCCCTAAACCAATTCTTTCCCAAAAATCTGCTCCAAACCATACAATAAAGATAACATAAATGTTAATAATACATTTTAATTAGATATTAAAGCATTCCATTTGCCAAAGAAATAATAACACAAAGAAATAAAAACTTGATGAATTACCAAAAAAGTGCTATATTATACTATTAAATAGTACTAAATAGATAAAAAGTGGAAGTAAAAGGTATATAAAAATACCACCTTGTCGTAATTTTATACTATTAAATAGTAAAAATTTGTAAAAAAGGGGTAGTAAAA
>JAHLWJ010000516.1 GCA_019057975.1 Promethearchaeota archaeon
ATACATCATATAAAGTAGTCAATTTCATATTTCGGCACATCTTAGCTGTACCAGCGGTATAAAATTTCTTCCCCGGATTTTCCTTTTTTAATCGATAGATGAGACCTTCCTCTGTTCCTATAAGAAATCTCTTTTTATCCGATTTTTTCGCAAAGTCCAACATACCACTGGTCGATAACACCTCATCAGCAAGGTCAATAACTGATGGATTACACTCTGGATGGACAAGAAGAAGAGCATCAGGAAATTTTTCCTTGGCCAGACGAACCTCTTCTTTCCTTATTTTTTCATGAACATAGCAGTAGCCGTTCCAGGGAATTATCTCTTTATCTGTAAATCTCTGACAGTATGCGGCAAGGTTTTTATCTGGAGCAAAGATTATCATCTCTGCCTTAACATTTCTTACCACTTCTATTGCATTTGCCGAGGTACAGCAAATATCCGATTCAGCCTTTACATCCGCATTAGTATTTACATAGGAAACCACTTTGGCGCCAGGATATTTTTCTTTTAATATTCTCAAGTCCTTAGCAGTTATCATATCTGCCATCGGACATCCTGCTTCCTTCCTGGGAAGGAGAACCATCTTTTCGGGAGAAAGTATCTTGGCAGTCTCTGCCATAAAACGGACGCCACAAAAGATTATTATCTGTGCATCTGTTTTTGCTGCTTTCCTTGCAAGTCCCAGGGAATCTCCCAGGGAATCTGCAATATTCTGAATCTCCGGCCTTTGGTAATTGTGAACTAAAATGATAGCATTTTTTTCTTTTTTCAGTTTAATAATTTCTCCTACTATATTCATTCATTTTTTTTCCTTGATAAGATTAAATTACAACTTAAGAGAGGTATTATTTTATAGATATAACCAGGGAATTTTCTCTGACCTTACCTATGGAATTTATTATAGCTTTGAGGTAAGGCAAGAACCTCCTTTTTTAAACCTACTTAAGATACCCATTTTCTTCTCCTCACTCTAAAATCAAGAGGAATAGCAAAGAGCATTTGTTGCGTACAAAATCAAAGGTTACTGACCCATCCTACGTCTGCTTAATAATTTCAACAGCCCAAAGATAAAAAGGTAATATAGAATGTAACCCATAGATTCAATCAGCGAAGGGTTACCATTATATCCAAACATAGCTTTTAGGAAACTGCCGATTGTGCCGCCTTCGTGAAAGGTAACCCTGAGGGGCGTAGAGACTTTAATATATTCATCGTTAATAAGATTTTTGTGATACTCATCATATGTTTTACTTTTATATATTCCTTTGTTATCTATCACATTTTCAATAAGAGCAACTTCCTTTTGTCCATATTTTCTGTCAAGAAATTTTCCTTGCCAATTATGATCTGAGATCAACAAATCTAATTTTTCAGTCTTATGATAAGTAATAGTAGGGTTTATATCGAAAAGGTGTTCTTTTATGACCGGTATCACTCTTGCTTCCTGCAGCTCATGTATTCCATGAGCGAAAAGCCCTGCGGCAATAAGCACTAAAAGAATCCCGGTAATTTGAAAAAAACGCCTTAGAGAAAAGCCCTTTGCAGCCTTAAAGAACGCCAAGGCAAGTAAAACAGCCAGAATAACGCCTAAGATCCCGCCCAGTAAAGAGGTAGCTGCTTCAGCCGACCTCAAGGCAGCGAAGAAAAGCACAGTCTCCACCCCTTCTCTATATACAGCTATGAAACTCATGAAAGCCAACCCATATATCTGCCTGCTGCTGATGTAGGTATCTATTTCGTGTCTAATGCTCCCAGCGATATATCTGGCTTGATGATGCATCCAGATAACCATATAGATTAGAATACACACGGCAACTAACATCACTATACCTTCAAATATCTCCTCAATTCGTCCTTCAAAGCCACCTAATATCTTCTCAAAAACCCATGCTGTTAACCCGCTAGCCAATAAGGCAGTTATCACTCCATAGATAATGGTTTTGATATACCGGGATTGATTAATCTTAGCAAGGTAAGTAATTATAATTCCGATAATCAAGGCTGCCTCAATGCCCTCGCGAAGCGTGATCAATAAACTAACTATCATCTTAAGTTTTCTCCCTTAAATTTTACTTTCCGTTGATCGGTGATACCACTAATAAATGTCTTCTTCGACATGGTAATAATCTCTTTCTAAAATGATATTGATTTTCATATTTAACTAATTATAAAAAAATTGTTTTTTCTTGCCTCTATGGCAGATTCCGCAGATTTTCATCTTATGCCAAATAGGGGTAAATTAAGGTTACTTGCTTAACAGATTTCCCTTTGTTACCACATTCTTTGCAAATAGAGGTGTCTCCACTCACAGGGATATTACAACAAGTATGTTCAGATTGATTTATTCTTTTGTCAGGCATCTTTTACTCCCTTAGCACAATAATGTATAAAGTTCTCAGCATAAAAGAAACCCCGCACTAATTTTCCCAAGTAATGAAAACTATCTTGACTTAAGTTCTGTAATTGTTTAAACTACCAAACCGTTAAAGTTATTCTGAAATATGGATTTATGCAGCCCTATTTTTTAGTTGGTAATTCTTCCGATTTCCATTTAACAATCCCACCCAACATATTATACCCTTCCCTAAAATCAAGCTCTTTCATTATATTTAAAGCATTTTCACTACGGCGTCCGGATCTGCAATAAATAAGATATGTTTTGTTTTTATCTAATTTGTCAAGGTCATTCCTGAAAGTGTCAGAATAGTAATCTAAATTGACAGCATTTTCTATATACTCGCCTAAAAATTCTTCAGGAGTACGCACATCAAGAATTACAAAATTTGGATTATCTTTGTTCTCTTGTATTAAGATATACGCTTCTTCCGGAGTGATATTTTCAATTATCTGGATTTGTGTTTCCGACTGTGCAGTGTTAGTTTCGGTTTGAATGCATCCACTCGTCAACAAAACCCCAATAATCAGAGCTCCCAAGAACACCGATATCATTAAATTTTTTGGGTTCATTTTTACCATAATTTATTATCTCCTTTCTTTTTAGGCATTACAAATGGTTTCGGAAAAACTCTTTTATGTAATACTACTTATCCTATTCAATAAGTAGTAATTAAATTTAAAAATAAAGCACCGCGCTTATTTATAGATTTATTATTCGTCTAAAATTAGAAGTTCTAATGTTGGCAATTAATTTTATTTCCTCAAATCAAAAATGTATTTTTTTTCATCCTATTCTTAAACTAACAACATCCATGCAGTGGTGGTTGGCGTTTCTCTACCTTCTCAATATATTTTTCTGGGTTATTATCAAATTCTTTTTTGCATCCCGGAGCACAAAAATAATAGGTTTTTTCTTTATATTCACTCTTAAATTTTGCTGTCTTTTCATCTACTTCCATTTTGCATATCGGATCAATAGCCATATTGGTCACCTCCTTTTGTCCATTCATGGTTTTCTTTAAAATAACTCTTTAAGGCGGACATTTTCCACATATTGACCTGAATAAGTTAGTACTTAAGTAACGGTCTCCCCGATCAGGTAAAATTACTACGATTATTCCAGAATCCATCTTTTTGGCTA
>JAHLWJ010000517.1 GCA_019057975.1 Promethearchaeota archaeon
AAGAGGCTCCTATCTTGGTCATATATTCTCCCGCCTTTTTGAACATAAGGGTATGGCAGTCTATACAGGGATTCATATTCTTCCCGAACCCATGCTTGGGGTTTCTTAAAATCTCCAGTAATTCTCGGGTTATATCTATAATTTCTAAATCTATATCTAAACTTTTTGCTGCTAAATAGGTCTTATCTAAGCCAAAAAAAGGAGTTTTAAAGTTAACCCCTTTTACTTCTATTTCCTGTTCCCGGATAAGTTTTACTGCTAAAATACTATCCAGGCCACCAGAAAATAAAGCAACTGCCCTTATCTTATCTTTCATCTTTTTATCCTTTTTTCATTTTTTGGGCTATTTTACACAAATCTTTTAAAGTAGTAGCATCTAAAGTCTGATTTATCTTTTGGGTTATCTCATCTAATAATACCCTGATAGCACAATCTTCTATTTTTTTACATTTCCTTGAGCTATTCTTATTAATTTTTTTGGCAGCTAAAATACAATCAACTAAAACTATTGGCCCTTCAACTGCTCTAATTATGTCACCGGCATTAATCTTCTCAGCTTCTTTGGCCAATAAATAGCCTCCGCCTGCTCCCCTGGTGCTTTTTACTAAATTAGCCCTCTTTAATTTATTAAACAACTGTTCTAAGTATTGCAGAGAGATCTCTTGCCTTAGAGAAATATCTCTTAAAGAAATCGGTCTTAAATTATTACATTGAATTTGGGCTAAATCTATCATGGCCCTAAGCGCATATCTTCCTCGAGTAGATAATTTCATTTTCTTGCTCCTTTTAAATAGTGGTTAGTTGGTTACCTATATAAGTAGTCGCTAGTATTTAGTGAATAGTATTTAGTAATAAAACGAAAAATGAAAAGCGTAAAATTCAAAACTATAGCTCATAATTTAAAATTGAAAGAAAAAGTTTTTAGTTTTGAATTATGGTTTTTCGCTTTTAGTTTTAAGTTTTTAGCTTAATAAAGATAGATTGCCGTGCTCCGATAAATCAGAGCTCGCAATCAGACTGACCATAAATATAACGACTAATTTAACTAGATAACTAATATTAAATAGTAAATTTGCGAATAATTTCTATAATTAAACTGACTTTGCTAAAAAAATTATATTATTTATGACTATTTTTGTCAACTTTCTCTTTAATAAAATTTGTATCGAGTATCGCGTTAAGAGGGAGAAGGAAAATAAATTAAAGGGAAGTAGCACTTTTCTGCATCTTTTCGGTTAATTGTATTTTTTGCTTAACTAGGTTTGTGGTACAGAAAATCATATTTTTCCTGATTCAACTTTAAAAACTTTAGATAATGCTTTATAATGCTTTTTATAAGATTAAAATTTATTATTAAAATACTTAATTATTTTTAAAAAATAAGGGGATATAAAATGGGGCAAAAATGGTGGAAAGAGGCGGTAGTGTATCAAATCTATCCCAGAAGTTTTAAGGATAGCAACGGAGATGGGATCGGAGACCTACAAGGAATTATTCAAAAATTAGATTATTTAGAGAACTTGGGGATAAATGCTGTTTGGGTATGCCCGGTTTATAAATCTCCCAATGATGATAATGGTTATGATATCAGTGATTACCAGGATATTATGGATAATTTTGGTAACATGAAAGATATGGAAAATTTGTTAACAGAGACACATAGAAGAAATATGAAATTAATTATGGATTTGGTAGTTAATCATACTTCTAATGAACACCCCTGGTTTATTAAATCCCGCTCCTCTTTAGATAATCCTTATCGTGATTTTTATATTTGGAGAAAGGGTAAAAATGGTTCACCTCCTAACAATTGGGGTTCCATTTTTGGCGGCTCTGCCTGGGAATATGATGAAAAAACCGAGGAGTACTATTTACACCTTTTTTCTAATAAACAGCCTGACCTAAATTGGGAAAACCCAAGAGTAAGAGAAGAAATCTACCGAATGATGAAATGGTGGTTAGATAAAGGGATTGATGGTTTCCGGATAGATACGGTAAATATGTTTTCTAAAACCCGAGATTTACCCGATGGGAAAATAATTAAAGAATACAAATATGGAGATGGTAGCCCTTATTTTTTAAATGGCCCGTGTATTCACGAATACCTGCAAGAGATGAATAAAAAAGTGCTTTCAAAATACGACATTATGAGTGTAGGAGAAACTCCCGGGACTACTCCAGAAATAGCATTAAAATATGTTGATAAAGATCGCAATGAGCTTAATATGGTCTTCCATTTCGAATTGATGGATGTTGACCATGACCCTATAAACAAATGGAAGCACAAAGAATGGAAATTGACTGAATTAAAAAAAATCTTTACTAAGTGGTATGAGAGCTTAAAAGAAAAAGGCTGGAATAGCCTTTTTATGAATAACCATGATCAACCCCGTATGATTTCCCGATTCGGCGATGATAAGAGATACCGCGTAGAATCAGCCAAGATGTTAGCCACTCTTTTACATACTCTTCCCGGTACTCCTTATATCTATCAAGGTGAAGAAATTGGAATGACGAATGTTGCTTTCGATAATATAGAAGACTACCGTGATATCGAAACTCTAAATTTCTACCGCGAAATAGCTAAAAAGGGTCTCCCCAAAGAAAAAATTATGGAAGCTATCCATCGAATAAGTCGGGATAATGCCCGTACTCCTATGCAGTGGAGTGAGAGCTCTAATGCTGGTTTTTCTACAGGTGTTCCCTGGATAAAAGTCAACCCAAATTATCTAGAAATAAATGTTGCTCAAGATTTAATTGACTCAAATTCAATATTTTTTTATTACCAAAAAATAATCCAGCTTAGAAAAGAAAATTTAATTATGATCTATGGAGATTATCAGCTTATCTTAGAAGATGATGAACATATTTATAGTTATTTACGCACTCTTAATCAGGACCGATTACTAATTATTCTTAACTTCTTTTCCAGCCAAACAATTTTTAATCTTCCGGCAAATATTAATTACCAAGAAAAAGAGCTACTAATCAGCAATTATGATGTTGAAGAAAAAGAAGATATTAAAAGTATATATCTACGTCCTTTTGAAACAAGAGTGTATAAATTAGTCGATAGCGAATAAACCTAGCGTAGAGCGTACAGCGTTTAGCGTATAGTTTTGGATTAATAAAATTTGTCCTAATTAAATTAAAAATTTAAAACTAAAAGTGAAAAACCATAATTCAAAACCCTTAACTTTTTTCGGATAAAGTATTGCTTTTAAAGTACGGGTCGGATTTATCCGACCCGTACTTATTGCTGGTTCGATGAATCGAACGGTAAAAGGAAATTCCTATACAATCAGATTATACTAATTGTTAAAATAAAAGGGAGCAGATTAACTAATCTGCTCCCTTTTATTTATATTATTTTTTATATTGCTTACTCATTTTACTCGCAAGATATGGCTTCTACCGGACAACCATCGGCAGCTTCTTTGCATGATTCAATCAACTTATCTGGTACCTTGCTAACCTTTACTGTCGCTACATCATCCTTCATTTCAAATACT
>JAHLWJ010000518.1 GCA_019057975.1 Promethearchaeota archaeon
GATATCCTCATGAATTAAGCGGTGGAATGCGCCAAAGAGTCCAAATTGCTATGGGACTCGCATGCAGTCCAAAACTTTTAATAGCAGATGAACCTACCACCGCTTTGGATGTTACTATTCAGAATCAAATCCTCAAATTAATGAAGGAAATGAAACAAGAATACAATACATCGATACTTTTCATTACTCATGATTTAGGCATTATTTCAAAAATGTGTGACCGCGTAGCAGTAATGTATAGCGGTTACATAGTCGAATATGGTGAACTAGAAAGATTATTTACAAAACCATATCATCCGTATACTAGAGGTTTAATAGCCTCTGTACCAGTAGTAGGAAAAAGAAAAGAATCATTAGATGTAATTCCTGGAATGGTTCCAAATTTAATTTATCCTCCACCTGGGTGCAGATTCCATCCTCGTTGTACTTACTGTTTTGAACCATGTGATTCGGTCGTTCCTGAAACCCAAGAAGTGGACTCAAACTATTTTGTTGCTTGTCATCTCTATGATCCAAAATATGAAATACAAGCTAAAACCTCAATTGAAAAAGCAGAGAAAAGTGATTTATCATAAATAATAGTAATTTAAAAAATTAAATTAAAAAACAAGAAGAAAAAAATACAGATTGGAGTTTATTATGTTTTCTCAGATGATTAACAATTTTACAGTTTTATGGGAGATTACTCTCATTTTTATATTATATGTTATAGGAACCTTTATTACAAGATGGTATGCTAAAAAGAAAAGATGGTCGCCATCTCTGATAAAAGCATTAATTGTACAACTACCTTGGTTAATTGTTTCACTCCTTTCGATTTTAACTTTATTTTTTCCGGTTAATGTCAGTCTTTTTATTCCTTACATACAAATAGCTGTAATCACCTTAGTTGGGATGATTGTTGTAAGTAGGATTTATGAAAAAGATTTGGGAGCAGCAGCAGTATTCATAGTTCTAATCCAAGTTATATTATTTGTTCTGGTTAATTTATTTGCCCTTCTTTCCAATGTGTTACTAATTTTCATAGAAATCGCTCTAATTGGAACTAATCAATATTTTGGTGGTCAAATAATGTATATAATATCTCTATTTTTAATTCTTGGAGTTGCCATCTTCTTTTCTTATTGGGGAGACAAAATGCAACTAGTCAAATCCAAAAAGCCAATCGCATTAATCAGCATAACTCCTGGTCTTTTTATTTTAACCTATAGTTATATTAATCAATATCTAAATTTCTATTCTGTTTTTTCTCTATTTCTTATGATAAGTTTATTAGGTACGCTAATAACCGCGATAATTGCAAAACAAATAGCCTATAAGAGTATTCCACACCATGAAATTAGAGAATTAGTGGTCCTTGAAGAAGGAAAAATACTTTTGCAAGTAAATGAACTAGTAGTTCATTACCCTCTTTTAGCAGGAATGCTTAAAAGACAAATAGGTGCAGTTAAAGCAGTTAATGGAGTAAATTTTGAGATAAAAACGGGTGAAACTCTTGGTTTAGTTGGAGAAAGCGGATGTGGAAAAACAACAGTCGCAAATGCAATTTTAGGTATAGTTGAAAAAACATCTGGAGAAATAGTTTTTAACGATAAGCCAATCCCTGATGAGTACCCAAGAGATATAAGACGAAAAATCCAAATAGTCTTCCAAGATCCAGATGCGTCATTAAATCCACGAATGAAAGTGGTTGATATTATAGCAGAACCTTTAAAGAATTTATTGGGAATTACAAAAAAGGATGAAATTAGGAGGTATGTCTTAAAATTATTGGAACAAGTGTCCTTGAAGCGAGAACATATGGATCGTTATCCTCATGAATTTTCTGGAGGGCAAAAGCAGAGAATTATCATAGCAAGAGCATTGGCATCAAATCCCGAGTTAATAATATTAGACGAACCAACATCAGCATTAGATGTATCAGTTCAAGCACAAATTCTTAATCTACTCATGGATTTACAAAAAACTTATGGATATGGATTTCTTTTTATTACTCATAATCTTTCTGTAGCAAATCATATAGCTCATAGAATTGCCGTAATGTATCTTGGTAAATTTGTAGAAGTTGGACAAACAGATCAAATTTTTAATAAACCAACCCATCCTTATACTCAAGCCTTGTTAGCATCCAGATCTGAAATTGATGTAAAGAATCGTGAAATAACATTTGTTATCCAAGGAGAGGTACCTAGTCCAATAGCACCTCCTCCGGGGTGTACATTTAATCCACGATGCGTTTCTGATGCGCGTACAAAAGAATGTGAGTTTGATCTTCCTCATAGAATTAAGATTGAAGAAGATCATTATATTTGGTGCGTTAATCCACCAGTAGGTTTTACTCCACTAGAAGATGAATAGTAGAAGTAAAAATTATTGATACTCATTATAGAAAAAGGGAAATGTATGAAAGAATTTAAAAATAAAAATTGTTTAATTACTGGTGCTGCAAGTGGGATTGGGCGCTCGTTTGCATTAGCGCTAGCAAAAAAAGGGATGAACCTTTTTATCACAGATATTAATGAGGAAGGTTTAGAAAAGGTTAAAACCGAAATTGAAGAATTAGGCGCAACCGTATATTCTGATAGGTGTGATGTTTCTAAGTTGAGTGATATTGAAAATGCTGCAAAATCTTTTTATTCTAAATTAGGAGATGTAGATCTCTTAATAAATAATGCGGGTATTGGTCGACCTGTTAACTTAGCTAATATGAATTTAGAAAATTGGAAAGATGTTCTTGAAGTTAATTTGTGGAGCGTGATCTATTCGCTAAAAACCTTTTTACCTCGTATGCTAGAAAGAAAATCGGGGCATATAGTTAATGTAGCTTCGGGAGCAGGGCTTTTTGGTTCATCTGAACCTTTATCATATATCACGTCTAAATTTGCTGTAGTAGGTCTCTCAGAAGGTATTTATTCTCGTCTTAAACCTTTTGGCATAAATGTTTCAGTCATAACACCAGCACTTATTCGAACGAACATATTCCACACAGGTTTAAAAAGTATAGAATATAATCCAAAGATGCTTGAAGATTTTGGAAAGGATAAACTTGATGAGATTTACGGTTCATTGATGGATGACCTTATGAATACCGCTATGTCTCCTGATGTTGCAGTACGAAAATATATTCGACAGATTAAAAAGGAACAATTATATATCTTCGATAGTCAAGGAACAAAAGATATTATAGCTCTTAAAGGAAAGAATATGAAGGAATATGAGGAATTTTTGCTTAATTATCAAGAAATGCAAGCTCAAGGTATAAAAGAGTATTTCCAAAAATATGGAATAAATACTGAAGATTATTGGTGATTTAAAGGCAATTTTGACATTCTTCTAAAAGATTTTAAAGATAAAGAACGCTTTTAACGCCCCTCTAAAATATGGATACACAGTGCTGCTTCTCCAGTTCCAATGGTTCCACCCCCATTATGGGCTAACGCTATTTTAGCATCTTTTACTTGCCTTTTTCCTGCCTCTCCACGTAGTTGAGTAACTAATTCATA
>JAHLWJ010000101.1 GCA_019057975.1 Promethearchaeota archaeon
AATAATATTATATTTTTTAATTCTTGAAATATTATAATTCCTACCTCAAGATTTCTAATATTATGAATAAGATAAATAGGATTATCTACTGCATAATTGATAATGTAAGATCTGACCATCTATTTAATTTCATAGAAAGAGGATTGCTCCCTAACATAAAGAAATTGATGGAAAATGGGATTTATTCCAAGAATTGCATAACTGATTTTCCACCTATTACTTATCCTACTCAGGCTTCATTAATTACAGGAACTTACACTGGTGATTACCGCAGAGAATTCTGTCATGGTGTTCCGTTAATGAATTGGATGGGTCGTGATATTTCCCCCCCATTTTTAAGAGATTACACTGCCAAAAATCTACAAATATATAAGTTAAATAAAGATCTTGGAAACAGATGCAAAACTATTCTTGAAATGGTTGGAGATGGGAAGACTGCTAGTATTGCTCAGTTTGTCAGCCGGGGATCAAAGTATTTTTTTCCTGAAAGAAAAACTAAACTTGCTATGTTTTATCTAACTTTATACTATTCACGAAATATAAAGAAAATGATGACCAGAGCTGATACTAGCGTAGTAAAAAAGCTAATTGACACTTTTAAAAAACCAAAAAAATATATTAAAGATTCTGAACCTCCAGTTGCATCATTATTATGGTTTATGACACCTGACATTTTGTTACATATTTTTGGGTTCAATTCGCAAATCTATAAATTGAATATTTTGCATATCGATAAAGTAATTGGTCTATTAGTTGAAAGTTTGGATAAAATGGGATATTTAGAGGATACTGCAATAGCAATTGCTGCAGATCACGGAAATTATAAAGCAGAAAGATATGGAAAAATATTTGATTTTTTTAAAGCAAATAAATTAACTCATTATCATCCTCGAAGGAATTTACGGGGAAATATGAATTTAGCGAAATATGACGGAATTGGTTTCTTTAATTTTAAAGGAAATACTAATTCTGCTGTAAAAAATAGTTGGTCTCATCCCACTGTTAAAGAATTGGAAAGTTATGGCCCTAAAAAAATAAATTTGCTGCAAGACTTATTCAAAATTGAAGGCAGCCATCTAATGTACTATAGAGATGAAAAAAATACAGTCAATAAGGGAATTATTCATTTAAAGAAGAAGAATAAAAAATCAAAAAAAATAATTTCCGGTGCTATTGAATATTCCGGTATAGGTAATAATTATAAAACGAAATACATTATAGAAAATGATGATACCGATATTTTCGATTACTCAAACGACGAAAATGCTAGCAAATTAATGGATAACAAATTTCATACCATTCAAGAATGGTTGGGTGCTACATACCACCTTGACTATCCAATGTACCCCGATTTAATACCCCGTCATTTTAAAAATCCTAGAAGCTCAGATATAATTTTAAGTAATGATGGATCAGTAGTTTATAATCTAAAAAATGGGAAAAAAGGGAATAAAAATATCTATAATCATGATAGGGGTATAAGAGAATGTATGAACGTTCCGTTGATTATCGGTGGGTCCTTAGAGATCCCCCATAAAGATATTCCCTACTGTAAAATAACTGATATTGTCCCAACTCTTTTGAAATTTTTAGGAAAAAAACCACATAACAGTGTTGTTGGTCAAAGTTTAATATAATTATATTTATAAATAACTTGATCTAACCTTCAATACAAAGTTACAATTTTTCTGCGCTTGTTAATAGTACCAAAATATAATCTGCAACACCCTCGATTGAATCTGATATTGCTTCTAAAATGTCAAATACGTTTCCAGCTGTGAAAATCGTAAAAAAATTTACAGTATATTCGGTTTCTTGGAGATTTTTTCTCAATTTAATATTAAGCAGATCTACTGTATGCTCAAGCTGATTTATTTGTGTGGAGAATTTCATTATATTTTTTCTTTCCTCGAGCAAATCGAGTACGATTTTATCTAGATATTGAACGCAGTCAACTGTAGTTTTCATCATTTCTAAGATTAAATCAATTGTTTCTTTACTACTTTCCTCCCAAAATTTCAAAGGAATTGTATTGATTCTACGTGCAACACCTGTACAGCAATTTGCAACATCATCCATCCTTTTAATTAAATGGGATAAATTTTGTCTAACGCTTGGATTTAGTTCTCCTCTTGAGATATCTCTTTGGATTTTCCTTCTTAAGTTATCTGCATCTCTTTCTAAAACATCAACTTTATGAAATAGTTTATGTGACTTTTCAACATCTTTTCCTTTCAATAAAATCTGTAAACCTGCATCTAAATTCTTTACAGTTTCTTGAACTATTTGAGCATGTTTGACGGATTTTTCTAAAGCATTGACAGCAGTTTCTCTTTTCAAAAATTCAATTAAAGACCCTATTTATACCACCATATTGTTTCAGTTATTATTATATATTTTTTTTTTCTTTTTAACATTTATCATGATAATCCAAATGAACTTAAAATGAAATATAAAAATCCTGCTAAAAAAGCAGCTATTGGAAATGTAAGAACCCAATAGAGCCCCATTTTACCCAAACCTCTATAGTCTATTTCTTTCTTTTGAGCGATACTTAAACCAATAATACAAAATACTATTACATGCGAGTGACTAATTGGGAGAGCCAAAAGTGTGGCAATCATTAGAATTATAGCAGAACTTATTTGAATAATGAATCCCTCGCTAGGGCGCGTATCTATCATATGGGAAGCCAGATTTCGGATTACATATCGTGCCGCAAAATAAATGCCAAGGAAAGCAAAAATACCACAAGCAATAGTAAACGTAAGGTATTGACCATTGGTTATAGAATTATTTTCTCTAAGACCTAAAAGAATACCTAAAGCTTCCCCAGAATTAGCTCCAACCCAAATTTCGGCAAATATAACTGCAGCAAATAACAACCATTTAAAAGTTTTTTCAGATTTTTCTATCTGATTTAGTCCTTTGAGACGAGATAAGAATAACTTAGCACTTATTTTAAAGAGAATATATGTTATTAATAAACCAGATAACGGGGATATAAACCAGCTTAACACTACATCTCTTAACTTATCATAGTTAAACGCAGTATTAAGATCAACCCCACCTTGAAAGATTGCATAAACTATGACTACACCAACAATGCTACCAATTAAAGAGTGGGTACTACTCAGGGGAATGCCGGCAAAACTACCTATTACTAACCATGTAATGCTGCTTATCAGTACGGCTAAGAGCATAATATTAGTATATTTTGATTCTAAACCTTCACCTAAAAGACTTTTACCTACTGTTTCAGGAACGAAACCTCCACTAAAAAGAATCATACCAGAACCTATTGCGGCACCTCCCACTATTAGAGCAATTTTAAATTTGAGGACGCCAGCGCCTACTAAAGCAGCAAGGGTCTCGTCATTGGAACCGATGCTGAATGCGAGCGCCACCGCCATAACTATTAAAACTATGATTAGAGTTAAATTAATGTCAGTAGCCATATCAAATCATAAATATATATTTTTAATCGAAAACTAGATATTTTGTTGCTAAAAACTGGATGTATTCAGCGAAGGCTTTAATGTGATCGGCTAACATCATGATATTTTCTATCAATTCTTTTAGATACAAGAAGGTCCTTGATAAATAATCCATGTCATAATTATAAAGTCGATTTAATAGTTGGAATTCTTCTATTCTCATTTTCCGTCTTTCTTCCTTGACTTCTTCACAGATGTCATAAGCTTTACTTAAATCGGTTCCTATTGATTTAACGGCGTCAGATACTTCATTTGAAATTATTTTTAAAGATTTGAGAACGCTTTGGATTTGTGATTTAAATTTCTCATCGGGAAACACTGCTTTATAAAGAAGCAATTTATTTGCTATGAATTCCCCAATGTTCTTAATCTCATTTATTCTATCGAAGAGTTTTAACCTGTCTGCTTTTGAAAACATCAATTTTGATTTAAATATTTTGGATTCGAATCTCTTCTTAATTTTAACTTCCGTATTAGTATCTATTACATAATGCAAATTTTTTTCAAAGCTATCAAAATTTTCCTCTACAAGAAATTCAATTCCTTCAATTAACTTTAAATTTTGTTCATTGATAACATCCATAAATAAATGAGTTAGTTTATCTATGCTTAGTTTGCTAAGCTCTTTCTCGTCAATCTCTATCATATAAATCAAAAATAATTATTATTTATGTAAATAATGATTACATAACATTTAAGCAGAGAGTTATATGAATATATAGTTCTTAAAAGAACTTTAATTTTATGATTTAATTATTAATTAATCTTCAAACAAGTTAGAGTTGTTAATGGGTTAATAATGAATTTAATGTACCTATTTTTCATTAAGCATGAATTTAAATACAGGTAATTTCATTAATCAATTGTGTCGGATAAAGAAATGGCTTATGATATAAGATTAGAGATTTCACGGGAGGAAATTTTAAATAAAATTTGGTTAAGTGAAGAATTACAGATTCAACCTAAACAATATCATAATACTATAATCGACAACTTTCTAAAACTGATTAATTAAAATTAAGGCTTTTTTTAATATCGATATTTAATAGACACTTGTTTTGCTAAGCTAATTTTCAATCTATTGGCCAATCAAGTAGAGAGGATATCAAATTTTTTCTCGAAAGAGCACCTCGAGTCATTTGCCCGACAAAACTTTCCTTACCGTATACTTGTTTTAATATTTTTCTGATAATTTGTTTTTTAGAATATTTATTTTTAGGAAAGGTTTTATAAACTTCGTGGACTTGTTGATGTCTTTTTTTAATTTCCCTTAATTTCTCAATCAAAAAATCTCTGCCATGAAATACACCATTACCTGCAGAAAATATTAGTAAGTCATTCATACCCTCAGTAAAGTCATACAATTCTTGTAGAGCTTGAAAAATTAATGAAATATCTTCTTGTATATCACTATGTCCACCGAATATCATCTTGTATTTTGGTTGTACTGCATCTGCAACAAAAGCCCATTGCTGCTTTCTTTCTATAAGGGTAATCAGTTCTGGAGCATGTCCAGACATGGGAAATAGTTCAAACCTATATTTTTTTGATTTCGTAGTTATGGATTCTTCTTTAGGTATAGCACTCACAGGTAATAGTTTCGGTCCCCAAGCCATTTGGCGATAATCTGGATAAGTATTACCGGTTTTTAAAAGATCAATGGCTTTTTCACTAGAAAATATTGGAATTCCAAACTCTGTGTTTAATAGATGAGCTCCACCAGCATGATCCTCATGAGTATGTGTAATAAAACATTTCTCAATCATGTCTTCAGGATTCAATGAGTTCACAAACTCTCGCAGTTCATCAACTCCTCCAGGAGCTCCCGAATCAATGAGAAGACTATCAACTAAATAACAAGATGTAAAAAAAGGGTTGGTCATCAATTCACTATCTGATGACCACTGCCATTCTAAAATTTCATTATTACAATGATAATCTATTCGAACTACCAAAGATCTGGAACTCCAATAAAATTTAAAAAATAATATTTAAATAATGGTTATTTGCCTGTCCATTTTGGTTTTTGCTTTTGTATTCTTGCCATTACTCCAGTCATAAAATCTTTTGATGTTAATAATTGGGAATTTACAAGACCTTCCAATTCTAATCCGAATTCAAGATTTTGACCATAGATAGAGTCAATTAACCTCTTACCGAGTCCAACAGCAAGCGGGGCACTTTCTTTTAATTCATCCGTATATTTTTTCACCAAAACGTCTAGATTTTCTCTGTTTTTTGCTACACCATTTACTACTCCCATTCTATACGCTTCAACGCCATTAAAAACCCTTCCAGTTAATGCTATATCTTTTGCGTGCGATATTCCACAAAGACGAGTAAGCCTAGTTGTCCCAGAAACGTCAGGAATAATTCCTACCTTTACTTCAGGCATACTAAATGTAGCATTTTCTAAACAAAACCGGAAATCACATGCGAGAGCTATCTCAAATCCTAAACCTAAGCAGAATCCTTCAATTCTAGCAATAAATGGCTTTTCAATTTTCCCGATTTTTACTACTAATGGATGAAATCTAGTATTTAAGAAGTACCTGAAATGGGGTGGTGTATTTAAATCAGGATTTCTTCCCCCTCCAGAATTATCTTGACCAGCTAGAGTATTCAAGTCAATTCCAGCACTAAAATAATCTGTTGCTCCTGTAATAATAATAATTCTAGTTTTTGAACGTTCTGCTTCTTCAATCGCTTCTTCTAAACTATTTATTACTTCCCAATTTAACGCGTTTCTTTTCTCTAAGCGATTCAACTTAATTGTAGTTATTGTTTGTTCTTCGTTCTCTTCTATTAGAACTACTTTTTTTTCGCTCATTTTCTTTCACTCCTAATTTAGATTCAATTTAAAATGTATAATTAAAAGAAATAAAGTAAATTGAAATAAAAATATTATTCAGTATTCTAACTTAATGATTAGAATAGAACCAATTAAGTTGTTTTCACTCTTGTAGGAGGTATAAACACATCTCTTGGACCAGTTCTTTTTAAATGTATCGCGTCTTCTGGACAATGGTGAGCACATACCCCACATCCAATACATTTTTCTGGATCAACGATAGCTTTATTATTCTCAGAAAAAATCGTTTCCATTGGGCATATTTCAAGACAAGTCGCACATCCTACACATAATTCTTCATCCACTTCAGCAAGATAAGAGGATACAGTATGTAATGGCATAACTCCTCCTCGATACATTCCTATAATTCCACAACAACATTTACAGCAATTACAAATCGCTTCAATCCCTCGATTTGTGTCCGAGTGAACATGGAACACCTTATGAACTAACCCTTGATCTTCAGCGTCTCTAAAGATTTTAATGGCTTCTTCTTTCGAAACTCGATGTCCGAAGTTTTTCTCGATCGCAAATTGGGCACTTTTATCAAAAAGAAAACAGTTATCCTTCGAAGCGCCTAATTTACAAGGATCACCTACAAGATCTTTATGATGGCGACAATAACAATGGGCAACGGCAATATCATCATATTCCTCAACATATTTTTTAATATCCTCAAAAGGCATTACAGTTTCTGTTCCTACTTCCACTTCCTTTTCTACTGGCAGAGTTCTATCAGTGGGAGGTAGACCTTTAAATGTATTAATCATAGTTTTGTAGTTAGTTTCATTAATCTTGTTCCTTTCAGAAAATAGCTTTTGAAACAATTTAGCTAACTTTATATGTTTCTCGTCTGTTTCTCCTCTCAGATTTGTGTATTCAAAGATACCTGGAAAGGGGCCCATAAGTCTGTAAACATTCAAACCACTTTTTTTACTCTTGGTGCCGATAACAATGCCATTATACATCAAAACATCAAGCATTTCTAGAATAGAAGATTCATCCATATCAGTCTTCTCTTTAATTTGCTCAAGTGTTAAAGATGGCTTTTTAAATATTAATAAAAATTTTGCTTGTTCTTCAGTTATTAGTTCTTGGAGTAATTCTATCAAGCTTTCACTGACAGGAAAAGGAAAGACTCCCGCTTTAACAATAGTCCTTGCTACTTTGTACCAAAATTTTTCAATCATTCATATCCCTAACTTGCTAATTTTAAATTAATTGATTAAAAGCTAAATAATTTAATTACATTTCGAGAAAAATTCTTAATAATCTATACAATTCAGCAAAAATCCACAAAAGAATATGCCTCTACTAATTTTTAAAGTAAACCTAATTAATAAAAGTTAAAACAATAAGGGATAAGGTACAAATTTATGAGGAGTGAAATTCAGGATAGGATGATTATATTGCAAAATTCCATCAAAGTATTAGAATTGATTTTAAAACAACTTAAGAATCAAAATGAATCGTTTTCTTTAAACCGTATACAAAAACGCATTAATGTGTATAAACAAGAACTTCAAATACATAAAAAGATACTACTCTAAGAATATCCCACTCATTTTTTTTGTTAAAATTCAGTAAGTGATCTTTATATATATTTTTTCAATGGTTTTTCATTGATATTTTAATCAACAGAAAGATCTAAACTGAAAAATTTTAAATTTTTTGAAAATGTTTAATTTACATATTTCAAAACCAAAATTTAAAGTGATGGTGTTTTAAATTACACTAGAATATGCTGAAAGGGTAAAAAGATTGCCTACATATATTTTTGTTGAGATTGAGCAATTAATAGCTGAAGGGAGGAAAAAAGGAATCGATTTTATCCCTCTAGGAATAGGAGATCCTGATTTGACTACACCTGAATTCATTATAGAAGAGATGATTGAACAAGCAAAAATTCCGAGCAATCAAAACTACCCTTCAAGTATGGGTGAGGATTTTTTTAGAGAATCAGTTGCTAGATGGAATAAAGTAAGATATGGAGTGGACTTAGATCCTGAAACCGAAGTTTCGCATGTAAATGGAGGAAAAGAGGGTGTTGCCAATATAGCACGAGTGTTTGTTAATCCTGGTGATGTTGTCCTATGTCCTAATCCAGGATATCCGGTATATGTAAATGGTGCAACAAAATTATGTGATGGAGAACCATATTTACTACCTTTAAAAAAAGAGAACAATTTTCTACCAGATTTAGATGATGTTGACTCAAAGCTACTTAAAAAAGCCAAGCTGTTGTATTTAAATTACCCTAATAATCCAACTGGGGCAATTATCCCCCAAGAGTTTTTAAAAAAGGTCGTAGATTATGCAGAGGATTATAATTTCGTTATTGTATATGACAATCCTTATTCAGAATTTACTTTTGAAGACTATATTGCTCCAAGTATACTACAAGTAACTAATGAACATGTTGAATTAAATAGTGCTTCAAAGATGTTTAACATGACAGGATTTCGGTGTGGTTGGGTTGCAGGAAATGCCGATATTGTCAAAGGGCTAAGAAAAGTAAAATCTCAAATCGACTCTGGTGGGCCAATTTTTATTCAAAAAGCAGTAGCTAAAGGATTAGATTTGTATGAATCTCAAAAAAAGCCAGGTGTTATCGCAAAAAATATAGAGATATATGAAAAACGCAGAAATACTCTTGTTGAAGGTTTAAATAAAATAGGTTGGAAAACCGACTTACCCAAAGCAACATTTTACGTTTGGACTCAAATTCCTGCAAAGTATTGTAAGATGTCTTGTATGGAATTTACTAAAAAATTAATTGATGTTGGAGTAATAATTACACCAGGAACTGGATTTGGGGAATATGGAGAAGGATTTGTAAGATTTGCTTTAACTCAACCCATTGAACGGATTAAGGAAGCAGTAGAAAGAATTAATAAATTATTGAACTAATAATTGATAAAAAAAAGACTATATATATTTTATATCTGAAAGGGATTCTTATCCAGAAGATTTGGTATATTTTTTCCTAAGATATCCCAATCTTTTTTCATCCTTAGCTTGAAGAGATTCAGCAAATCCATCTAAACCTTCAAACATCATCATAAGTGGAGTGTTCTCAGAATCCCAATCTTTATAATAATCCAATATCAGATCCATATCGTCTGATTCCTTTTCCAGTAGTTTTCACCTCCATTTTTAATTTGGTCTTTCACTGGAAAATAATTTCTTATCTTGACCAAGCTCTAGTAAATTTTATGAGATGTAGTGTTAAAAGAGAACAAATCAGTAAAAATTATAAGAAAAAGGTCGAAAGGATTTATTCTCTCTTAATAATACTACGGATAATTACCGGCTTTACGGATAATGTAAAACCACACCAATAATCCATAGCATTATGTGAAAAACTCATTAATAAAAAGATGTTATATGTCATATTTAAACTTTACCCATATATTTCCCATTTGTCATAGCACCTTAAGCAAAATTGACATAAAAGTATAATGTGTTTTTAAGAAGAAAACCAATAATAATTTTTTAAATCAATACAGATTTTATTTAAAATAATATTGAATTTTGAGAAATGGGATTTTAAATATTATAGAAAAGAAAATAGTTTTAGTAGGGGCAGGTTCGACATCATTTGGACCCAGCATGTTTAATGACATCTATTTAAGTGATGTTTTAGAAGGATCTACAATTGTGCTTCATGACATTGATAAGACAAAATTAGAAATGATATATGAATTATTACTTGCTGAGAATGAAAGATTAAATAATAAATTCAATCTTGAACGAACGACTGATAGGTCTTCGGCTTTTAAAGGCGCTGATTTTATAATTAATTCCATAGAAGTGGGTGAACGATTTAGATTGTGGAGACAAGATTTTGAAATTCCTAGAAAACATGGTTCACATCAGATTTTGGGCGAATGTGGAGGTCCAGGGGGGTCATTTCATTCATGGCGGATTATACCACCTATATTGGATATAGTTAAAGATGCTGAAAAAATCTGCCCAAATGCTTTTTTTATCAATTTTTCAAACCCTTTATCTCGAGTATGTTTAGCGATAAAAAGAAGTGTGAAGGATTTAAAATATATTGGGTTATGCCATCAAATTGCCTTTATGGTACGCCACTTACCTAGGATATTCAACAAATCAATAAAAAATCTGAAAATGAAAGTAGGGGGACTCAACCATTTTGCATTCCTTTTAGGACTTGAGGACTTATCAACAGGGAAAGACTTAATACCTAAATTTAAGAAGAAGGCATTGAATTATTTCAAAGAGCGTGAGAATAGATTTGAATTTTCTATGCTTACATTTGAATTTTTTAAGAGATTTGGTTATTTTCCTTACGTCGGTGATAACCACCTAGGAGAGTACCTACAAACCGGTTCAGAATTTACAGAAACTCAGGATATGATAGATTGGATAGATCGCATGGATCAAATAGGGCAGTATGTATATGAAAGATTTCTATATTACTATAAGCGATTTAAAAGAGAAAAATATTCTAGGAGAAGCATTTTATTTGGAGGTCGTTCTGGAGAGAGAGCGATTCCTATAATCGAAGCAATAATTAATGATAGAAATTCTTATGAATTTGCTGTGAATATTCCAAATGATAACATCATTGAAAATCTGCCTCAAGATTTAATACTTGAATGTTCAGCAACGGTTAATAAGGATGGTGTTCATGGTGTTAAGATCGGTGCTTTGCCTAAGAATATAGCAGCGTTACTTCGCATTGAAGCCACAATACAAGATTTGTGTGTTGAGGCAGTTTTAACCAGATCTAAAGACCTTGCAATAGCATGTTTGGCTATAGATCCGAATGTGGGTAGTTTTGAAATGGCAGAAAGCATCTTTGATGAGATGAGCGAAGTGCAACAAGGGTTTCTCCCAAAATTCAAATGATTAGTAGCTTATTAACATCGAAATATAATTTTTTAAACCGAGAAAGAATTTACGAAATAGTTAATAATTTTTTTGATTATTTATCACTTTTCGAAATATTTTTGAGTTTTGTGTCAAAATTTAATAAAACCTTTTATACTTCATTTTCACATAAGTAAATATATTTCATAAAAATTTATATATTAACATTTCCATTATATTCAAGGAATCTGATCCAACATAATTTGTAGGGCGATGAAATCAGAAACTAGTATAAATTCGGAAGAAAAGTTTAAGAAAGCCACAGAATTACTTCAAAAGCTTTGGTGGTTTTGTTTCTATTTAGTAATTTCGCCTTTAACGATAGGTTTTGTTGGTTTTTGGATTTTTCTGTTATTCCTAAATGATTTATTTGCCTTATCCCTTTCAGTAATAACATTTATGTTCGCTTTCTTATTTTTCCTTAAAGCTTACGACAAGTATAGAGATAAATCTTTTTTTCTAAATAAAGAAAATAACCTTATTGCAAGGATCCACATCACATTTTTAATATCTATTCTATCTTTCATTGTTACTCCAATTTTCACACTAATTCCGTCAGAGGATGTTTCATTTGAATTGCTTCCACTGATAAGTTTCGCATTACTCTATAATATAGTGTATTTCTATTATAACTTCAAGCCCATAGCTTTTTTCAATATAGCTGAGGGTGAATTTAAGCATGGTATCGATTTTAAATTAACTATCAAGCAACCCTATAATTTCATAATTGTCATTAATTATATTGCTCATCTCATTTTCCTTTCAATTACTTTCCGTACAAAATTCTCTTGGGTTTTTGCTCTGGCGACTAATTTGGTGCTATATCTTATTACAATTGCAAATACAAAGAAAATCTGTAGCAGTATTAAAGAATCTATTAAAGAAAATAGATCGATTCTGCTACTTTTAACTGAATTTAAACAAAAGTTTGTAATATCAATTACAAGTTTAGTTTTCATTTTATTAATTCAAATGCCCTTAATAGTTATTATTATTTTTAGCTTTTCAGGTACTCAGTACACAAGTTTGGAATTGTTAAATAGTTCTTTTTTAAGTATTATCTTTTTATTTTTATATTTAAAATCACTTTTTTATGTTAATTTCTATTATAGCAATAGAATTAATGTTTATAGAGATTCTACAAAGAGTAATAATTCAAATGAGAAGCTTCCTGCTCAAAGTATCAAATATCAAAAATATAATACTTATCTATCTGGAATTTTAGTTGTTCTCATAGCGGCTTTTGCTTTTTTAATAGACACTCCATTGCTTGTTGTAATCATTCTACCATTTTTCTTTATTTTTTCTTATTCTGAGCAGAAAGCAGGTATTTGTCCTAAAAATTATAATAAATATATTCTGCTGCTAAATTCTATTGCCATTTTAATTTCTATTTCATTTGGGCTCTTTTCAGAGATATTCCTAAATTATCAATTTTTAATATTTTTGTTATCTTTATATTTCATCTTACAAATATTTGTTAAAACTGAACATTTCGCTAAAGAAAACATCATAATTATTCAAAATATACTTGCTACTGCTAGTTTTACTATAATATCATATTCATTCTTTGAATATACTAGATTTGAAATTTTTATTATTTTTGAGTTTACTCAATTTTTAGATCCAATAATAATCTTAATTTCCAACTTCATAATGCATGGTTTAATAATTTCAATAGTATCACTAATTACATTTTATATCTTATACTCTCGGTATTTCTATCAGAAACGCTCAAGGCTTTTTAGATCTTGTTTACTTATAAATATATTTCTTATTGAGCTTTTCATATTTCTCTTAATTAATTTAGGAACATTTTTCTTGCCGGAAATTTTATTACTATCAAGCTTATTATTTCCCTCTATTTTCTTGTTTTTTATCTTTGTAAATTATATATTAGGGGTGTTTTCACGAGAGGATTTTGTAAAAATAAGTTACTATTTACTATGGGTGTTAATTGGTGATATCTTTCTCTCCTTATTGTTGATATATCTAAATAATTACGTAATTTTGACTCTTGATTTCTTGTTCTTGTCAATTTTCAGCCAGGTTAATTTAAAGTATGGATTAAAAATTGAAAAAGTAAAAGAATCTGTAGTTAAGCAATTTGTTAAAATAAACTCTTATTTTATGACAATTGAACTAATAGCTCTGTTTTTCTTTTTCTTTTATTCAATAGCATTAGCTCAATTAGCTTTCTACGATAAGATTATCTTATCAACTTATTTCTCATTTTTAATTATGACTATTCTAGCTAACATACTCTCTAGAAGTGAAGTAGTGTTTTCAAGTTCAATAACTATTAAAATTAATATAATAGCCCTATTTTTTAGCACAGGTTTAGCATTCTATTATACATATATAATCACTTTTGGTACATTTTATGTGTTTTTATTTCCTTTTATAAGTTTGTTCCTAACTTTATATTTCCCGTTTTATTTCTTGTTAAGAAAGAAAATTTATGAGACTTTCATACGTAAGGGTTTACTAATAAATTCTGCCTTGTTGGCGATTTTTATAACATTAATACCAATTTTTCTCAATTTAGAACTATCCCTCAATATTTTATCAGTAATAAATTATACATTGTTAATCTTTCCAATTATATTTTTATTTATTGGTTTTACAGACTATCTATTAAAATTGTTATCTCGAAAACAATTCTTAATATTAAGCTTTTATCTATTATGGGTTTTAATTACAGATTTGTTCGTTATAATATTTCTAGTCTCTCTAACT
>JAHLWJ010000519.1 GCA_019057975.1 Promethearchaeota archaeon
TCCTTTCAAACCTAATTTTCGTTCGAATTGCGTATAAAGCATGCTGCCCTTGCTCAGTTCTTTTAAGATTTTAATACGGGTTTCATTAGCTAAGGCTGCCATAAGAGTACTTTCTCTTTTCTCATCTCCCTTAGACAATTGGAATTTATATTCTCTGTTTAGTAAATTTTTGAAATCATCATTTTTCTTTTGGTCTGAGACGTCTAATAATTTTTTTAATGCCAAGGCAATATTTTTTGCATTTTCTAAGCAATCACTATCTCGACATATACTCTTCTCTAAATATGATGACAAAACATATTGAAGGAAGAACTAATTAAATACTTTTTATTTATCTTTTACCGAGCCTTTAACTATATTATTTGAAGATTTGAGATTATCAAGAGTTATTTTAGATATACATACCTTCAGGAGGAGGTTTATAATAAGGAGTTCGATTTCTATAAATTTCTCTCAATATTTCTCTAAAAGTCCCAAAATCTGAAGTTCTAATTAGATCACTCCAATCGAAGGTTTGAGGGTTATTTTTTAACTGATCATAGGTTTTACGTTTTACTGGATCGATTAACGTGTCATAAGCTTCCTTTACTTCAATAAATTTCTCCTTCGCTTGAGGATCTGTCTTATTAAGATCAGGATGATATTTTTTAGCTAACTTTCGATATGCAACCTTAATTTCCTCTTCAGTGGAATCTTTCTCAATACCTAAAAGGTCATAATAATCTTTTTTCTCATTCATTCTCCTTTGTTGTAGAAGAAAATCAGAATATAAAAACATTTAGTTGATGTTATATTGAAGTTGTAAAATTATTTTTTTAATATAATCGTCCATCAAAACTTCTCTTTTAAGATATAATGTTATTTTCCTTATTTTCCTTATTATTGGTGGATTTGAGATTTACAAGAGCAATTCCTAATATTACTAAAAACAAGGCAAAAGGATAGATAAAGACATCAAATTGTTCTTGTAAAAAAATAGCGGAAAATATTACTCCAAATAAAGGTACTAATGTTTGGAATATTGCTGCTCGACTAGCACTTAAACGTTTTACTCCTTCTAAATAAAATGTATAAGCCCCAACTGTAGATAAAAATGCTAAATATGCAATTCCAATCCATACACGGTTAGGAATGGTAAAATATTCCAGCGGATTAAGAAATTCTGGACTGGCAATTAATGCTATAGGAGTTGTTGTTAAAAATCCAAAAAAAGATACCCACGTTATTATCCACAACGACGATGGTTGATGTAAATTAGGAGTGTTTTGAGTTTTATTCATAAAATAACGTGAAGTTACAGTATATACTGCATAAGCAAAAGCGGCTGCTAATATTAATATGTCCCCCAGAATTCGATTTGGGACATCCACATTCGGAGAAAATCCTACTACAATTATAACAGCCATGAATGCTAACAGAGTTCCAGCAGCTTTTTTCCAACTAAAAAATTCTGTTTTTAAAAATTTACTTGAAAGAATTACAACCCATGTGGCGTTTGTTGCGACCATTATACTAGCATCGCTAGCAGAAGTAAAAATTTCACCGAAAAGAAAACCTACTTGATAAATTGTAACTGACAATAATCCCATTAAAGTTAAGATCTTCCAATTTTCTTTAGCAAAATGCCAATTTAACGTTCCTTCTTTAAATTTAAGAATGAAAAAAAAGCAAATTATTGCTAGGAAATAGCGTATCACAGCAATCATCATTGGTGGGATGGTTTCTCCTCCAACATCTTCATCTACTAACCATTTGCCCAGTGGCCAAGTACCACCCCAAATAACCATTGTTAAGATTAGCATTAAATAGGCAATAATTTCCTGCTTTCTTTTAATATTTGAGTTTGAATTCACTCTTACTTCACATAAACTAATTCTTTATAAATTTAAAATATTGTATTGAAAAGAGAGATATTTAGAATTATTACTATTTTCCTATGAGGTAAATAAGTCCATCTGCTATCGAACCTCGCCAACAAACAAAGTCATGCCCCCCTAGAAATTCCAAGTAGTGAACAGGATATCCCTTAGCTTGTAAAACTGTACGGAAATGACGGTTAGAAATAATCAAATTTATAGGACTTACTTCCTCAAGCACCCCTACATCAAGATAAAATTTTAATGGTAATTTTTGACTTTGAGCAAATTGACGGGTGAGCCATTCTTCCTCCTTTTCATCCTCCTTCGTCCACCAATGCTCGAAATCATCAGTATCTTTTATTCTTTGTAGCCAATATTCAACACCGGGATACCAAGAATAAGACCCTGACATAGATAAGATATTAGTAAAGATCTCTGGATGCTTAAATGCTATAAATGCAGATGCTATCCCTCCATAACTTGCTCCGGCAATAACCGATTGAGATGGATCTATTGTGATATTAAAATTTTCATGCGCCCATGGTAACAATTCTTTGATAACATATTCTAAAAATTTTGGATTAGGAGGTAATTCACAGGATCTTAAAGCAATATTTACAGGTATGAAATTTTCTACCATAATAGCGATAATAGGAGGAATTTTGTCATCCGCAATAAGATTATCTAAAGTAGAAGATACTTTAGCCGTCTCTTCAAATAATATTCCATCAAATAATAAAAGGAAATGATAAGGAGAATGCTTTTTAGAATAATTAGGGGGTGTATAAACTAAGATTTTGCGTTTATTATTTAATACTTCACTGTGGGATGTAAATTCTTCTACTTTTCCAGAATCAATATTACTTCTTTCACCATAATAAGGTTGGGGAGGAGCATCAGGAGATTCAAATTCATTTAATGGAAATTGAAGTCCATCCACCTTGTATTGTTGGAAAGTAGAGTTGAAAGGATCAGGGAAAACCAAATTTCCATACTTGAAAATATTTTCAGTAGGATCTTTTGGTTCAAGTGGATTATTTTTGCTTAAACAATATGTTTCTCTGATACCTTTGAGAATTTTATAAGATTTGAAATACACGTTTGTATCTTCGATTCTTTCAAGTAAACCTTCTTTTATATCTTCAGTCACAAAAAAACTATTACACACTATATTTTCTACTTCCTCATCTTCCCGAGAAACAAAGGTAATAAGGTTATATTTATTATCTCCTTCAATATCTTCAAAGATAGGAGTTCCAATCTCTTCAATCTCTTTCCAGAATTTCGAGACTGCCTCTTTCTTATTTATTTTAATTTCATTTTGAAGCCTTGATATCATAGGGCTTATTATCTTTGAACTATTACTTTTATTCGACATGATTTCCTCTTATTTTTAAACTCTTTAATTAATTAAAAACTTTCCGAGGATTTGGGATTCTTTAGCAATATTAGTAGTGACAGGAAATAATTTCATAGTTGGATTATATTATGATTCTCTAAACCAATTACTAATTAAATTATGTTTTTTAATATATCTAAGAAGATAAAGAGATATTACTAAGGTAGTTAAAGTTTCAATGCTCCAGATAAGGCGATATACAGTTAAATCTACGTCTATTAGCATTTGTCTAAAATAAATTG
>JAHLWJ010000520.1 GCA_019057975.1 Promethearchaeota archaeon
TTTTTATTGACGTCAATAGTGATAGCAATAAGCTTAGGTTCTTCCTCGTCTTCATCCTCAGGATCAAACATCACAAAATAAAACCGATTTTCTTCAAGTTCATATCCAACTTCCATCTCACCACAATCATCAGGTAATATTTTTTTAATATCATCTGGTGCATTATTTTTTAGAGTTTCAAATATGGCATCTTCAGATTTATTTTGTTTAGCTCTAATTTCTTTAATTTTAGTAAAATCAAATTCTCCGAGGGATTTTTGAGCGTCTGTATTTAATTCATTCCATTCTTGAAACAGATTTTCTAAATTCGGTTTTGAAGTCATAAGAAATCATTAAATTTGAATATAATAAAATTTCTTATTATTAAGGAAATAAATATTAAATGAAAACATGCTAATTTAATATAAGGTCTTTTTTGAATAGAGGTGTTAAAATGGAATTCCAACTCCCAAAACCCGTATTGGAAGGTTCTAAAAGTCTAGAAGAATGTATATATAAACGTGTAAGTGTACGAAGCTATAGCGATAAAAAAATTGAGATTGAGAAGATATCACAAATATTGTGGGCAGCTCAAGGTAAGAAAGGGCAGAAGAGAACAGTACCTTCTGCGGGAGCTACATATCCTTTAGAAATATATGCTACAATAAAAGATAAAGGATACTTTCATTATAACTTTAAAAACCATCTTTTAGAATTAATTACAGAAGACAACTTAGGCTATAAATTAGCTCAAGCATCTTGGGATCAAAGATTTATAGAAGAGGCATATTTTAATATAGTAATCTGTGCTGACTATTCAAGAACAACCAATCAATATGGTGAAAGAGGTGTAAGGTACGTGTATATTGAAGTAGGACACTGCGCTCAAAATGTACATTTGGAGGCCGTAGCATTAGACTTATCGTCTGTACCAATTGGTGCTTTTCAGGATCGACAAGTTAAAAAAGTTCTGGATCTCCCTAAAAATCTTGAACCGCTTTATATTATACCAATTGGATATCCTAAATAAAATTGATATTCTAATGAAACCTTTGCACTTTATACTCTATTTCTTCAATAGAAAATAACATTGCTTTTGGAACGATGTTATTGTGTTTGATATGCCCCATATATTTCATTCCTACTCTTTCTGCGACTTTCCATGCGCGAGTGTTATTTGGGTGTATAAATATTACAATTTTAAGTATTTTTAGTTCCTCAAACGAAAACTCTAATAACTTTAACATAGATTCTATCGCAAATCCATTCCTTCTATATTCAGGCAATAAAGCATAAAAGCATTCGACTGTTCCATCTTCTAAAGATTTTATTCCACAGGTTCCTATGAAATCCTCATTTTCTTTATTGCAAATCACCAACGCAAAGAATGGTTCGGGGGAATTATAAGAATTTATAATTGATGAAAATAAAGATTTTTCCCCTTTCGATATATGTTGATTTGGTGTCAAATATTGATTTTTAGAAACTGATTCATCTTTCAGTAGTAGGGAAAAAGACTTAAAATCGTTATCAATGTAAGGTCTAAGAATAAGTCTTCTTGTCTCTAACCTTTCAGGAACTTTCATGTTATTAATAAAAATTCAAATTTTAACAAGAAATATTATTTAGATTTTAATTATAAATGAAATTAATAGTTTCGTCAATATGTTTGTATTTTTGTTTTATTATCGAACAAGAAGGAGAAAAGAAGCTCTTAATATTTAACTCTCAACTTTTTGAAAAGCCTCCATGATGAAATTCAATCTCATGGTTGAGTTTCTTTTTCTCACAATAATCTTTAATTACCCCTTCAACAACATCCCAATAACCATAATCTTTTTGAATTTCTTTATACTTCTGCAGCAAGTTCGGATAATGTTCTTTTATTATTCTCATTATTCTTGGGATATTGTGAGGTCTAAAATTTAAATTCTCGAAAATAAAATTATTGGAATATTCTATTGATTGTTCAATGATTGCTCTAAAGTCAGTAATCTCTGGAAAAAACGGTGATATAAAAACATAAGTGGAAATTCCAGATTCAGAAATTTCTTTAATCGCTTCCAATCGGTCCAATGGTTTAGAAGCCGCTCTTTCAATAATCTTAGCAAAACTCTCATTCAATGTACTTATAGATATGCCGACTTTAATGTTTTCAAATTTTCTAAATAAATCAATATCCCTAGTAACTAATTTCGACTTGGTTAGAATTGAGACCTCAGCAGCAGTTCCCACAAGTTTTTCTAATATTTTTCTGGTATTTTGATATTTCTTTTCTAAGGGTAAATATGGATCTGTAACTGAACTAAGCAGAATTTTCTTTCCTTCATATCTTTCAGGTTTAATCTTTGTTAAATCAAACGATTTAATATCTAAAAACTGACCCCATTTATCTCCCTTATGACCAGTAAACCTAATCATAAATTCAGCATAACAATAAATACAACCATGCTGACACCCATTATAGGGATTTATAACATAATCTATTGATGGAATATTACTCTTTGTTATAATACTTTTAGCTTCTCGGAAATTGATTTTCATTTTTTTAAATAGAATATTTTCTTGATTATAAAATTAACCCACTCTATACGAAATGAATTAATTATCAAATTTAATTTCAAAAAGTTAAAACCAATTCCAAAATTATTATCCTTAAAAAGATTACTTCAATTACATGCCAAGTGGCGTAATTTCTCACCAAGCACCCGGATTAGCATTAAAGATAAAATATCCAAGTAAGTTTGATGGAACAGCTCTTTGTATTAGTACACTTATTCCAGACATCAACGTTCTTTTTAACCCCTTTTTACCATTTGATTTTAGAAATTTTACTCATAGTCTATTAGGGCTAGTATTACTCACTGTACCGTTAACTCTTATTCTAACTGTTATATTTTGTATGAATATCGGTCCTTTTTCTGCTAATATTGCCAATAAAAATAGTATTTTCTCTAAACCTCTGAAGTATTTTGGGGTTGATGGATGGGATAACTTAAAGAAAAAGAAATTTGATAAAAGGTTTTTTATAGTAGCCTCTTATTCGGCTTTTATCGGAGGATTAACACATCTTTTGCTTGATCTCCCTGCACATGAAAATATCGAGATGTTTTTTCCGATAATACTGCAATCTCCTGATATATTACTCTACTCAATTATAGATTTTGGACCTGTAACTATTGGTCACACACAAGTAGAACGTAATTTAACCGTGTATGGGCTAATATGGGTTATTGAAACTTTAATTACATTAGTTATTGCTCTTTATCTTCTCAGATATATTAAAAAACATAAGTTAATTAGTAAATGGTATAACGACATATGAATTTATTATACCCAATGAGGGAATTATGTTTAAAAATTTAAAAAATTCCATAAAAGAACCACTCATTATTTATACTACGGGAATAATAATTACTATACTCTCTTGCATTTTTTTTACAATCAGAGGTTATCCTTTAGTTGCTACTGCATCTGAAACATTAGATATAATTACTCCTCCAATATACATGATTTCAATT
>JAHLWJ010000521.1 GCA_019057975.1 Promethearchaeota archaeon
AGCTATTCGCCATAGCATTAATCGCCGCGGAGGGAACTTCTAATGCCAAAGGTTCATAAATAATTTTTAAATGAATTAAGTCGGATTCAGTTTGATTCTCGTAAAATTCTAAGGTGGAGTTGAACGAAAAAGAATAATCTCCCACACTTAAGGAACTCGTGTCTATATCTATAAAATATACACCCGAACCAAGATATCCCATTACTCCAGATGCACCATATGTAGAATTATATTTGACAGAAGCAAAATGTACTGGCTCATTAATATCTTCATCTAAAAATTTCACTTTTATCAGAAGACCATCTCCAACTACTCGTTCAAAATCGGGATCTACTGCTGTTAAATTTGTATGGTGCCATACTTTAAACCCAAATTCTGCGGATCCCACTTGATCTCTCGTCAAATAAGTATTATTGTTTGTCCATTCAACTATTACCTGATAAACACCAACAGACATATTAGAACCAACTGTAAAATTACCAAATTTAACATTTTCAGATTGTGGTTCTTGATTGCCGTCCCAGAAAGTAGTTCCATTTGGGTACTTAATCGTACAATTTATTTGCGTATTTTGAAATGAGATTGTATCATTTAAAGTCACATTCACTTGAAATTTATCATTATAGGTAAGACTCGATTGGCTAACGAATTTAGATCCGTTCCAAGCACCAATATTTCCATCGGAAATATAATTTTGACTAACTGCTTTAATCGTCCATAAACCCGAAGTAAAAGTCCCCTTGGGTATTATTAAATTCTCAGAACCAAGTTCCTTACCCGTGCAACTTGCTCTTTTTTCTGTGCCATAACCATCCAAAACAGAAGTGATATTCCAGTCACTAGGTTTATTTATCTCAGCCCAATTATTTAAATAAGTGTAAGGAAGAATGTCAAAAGAGCATTCTGTTTGCCAATTTATATTTGTATTAGAGGTATAAAGACTACCATCTTGCAAATCTATAGTTGAATTAAAAATCTTTTCTGCCTTTGAAGTAACTGTTATATTATAGATTTTCAATTCCTCTGTGAATGTGTCATTTTTCGAGATTGTGAATTTAATATCACTAGTTTCAGTTCGACTTCTTTCTACATCTATAAAGGTTTTTCCCTTGCCATAAGTAATATTTTGATAGGAGTACTCTTTAGAAAATTCAACATCTTCAGTTATTATTAAATTTGGTTCATTAGGTTTAGTCCAGACTTTAAATTCAATATCATCAAGATATAGGAATTGGTCTCTATTTGGAGTGGTGGTTGTGTTATCTACAATAATTCCTGCCCTTAATGTTACATTTTCAGGAATTTTTTGACCAGCATCCGACATATCATAGGTTACACTCATTGGAAACCAATTCGCTGATCCTTCAACTAAATTAAGAAAACTTATTGAAGTATTTTTCTCAATACCTCCAATAATAATAGAAATAAAAGCACTAATGTTACTAGACTGTATGCTTTTTTCTACTTCATATTTATAATTCATAGATAATGTTGCTATTGGATTGGATGTCAGTGTTTCAGGGATAGTAAAATTTTCTTCAAAATAACCAAAATCTCCTTTAGAAACTGTTTGTCCAGTCGCAACTTTTATTTTGACATATTCAGGTTCCCAAGATTCATGAATAATTATCGCGGGAATAGAACTATTATATACCCATGGAGATTCATCTGTATCAAAAGAACCATTTATTGCCCAATCCTTTCGATGGGACACCCCTTCATAATTTATCGTGACATTTTTAGAAGTCCAATCTTCTAATAAAGTGAAACTAACATTTGTCGGCAAAGTGGCGGGGAAAAAAGTGTTGGAGATAGTAGAGTGTTGATGAATTAATAAAGGTTTTCCATTTGGCTCATTTTGGGCTGTTTTTGGATCATTAATTACATCTATATCTGAAATTTGATCCATATTTTGCTCTCCAATAGAAATATCGTTATAATTTCCGAAATAAAATTGGCTAATATTCGAAGATATCAAAAAACAAAGAACAAATAGTAAAATTGTAATCTTTCTATTTCTTGTTTTTAACATTTTACTTCTCATTATACTCACTTTTCGATTATTGGTTAGTTAAATCAGAACTTTATTAAAATTATTAAAAATGTATGAAACCCTATCAAAATTTTTATTTAAACTGTTGTAAACCATCAAATCCCATTTTAAATAAACCTAAGATTTTTCTTAACAAATAAAGATAATTTCTAAATTATATAATTATCGTTTTTAAGTTAGAAGTTTTTTCGTCTTAAATTAAAGTATATTTAGATGAGGTTGTATTTATAATTGACTCTCAATGAGTAATGATTGAATAATTAGTTTTTCAATGAAGAATGAATTTGATAGAAATTTGTATATAAAGAAATTTTAATTTATTTGATAGAAGTGTAAATATGTCAAGGATTTAAATGAAACCAGAGTTGATTTTTTATTAATCATCTCCAATATAGTTGGAAGGTTGTTAAACAATAAAAAATTTGGAAATTAATCTTTTTTATCTCTTATTTTCATGCAAGCAACAACAACTATTATAAAAGTAGGAATATTCATGGCTAACAATATTAACAAGTCTATGTAAGTTAACGGTTGATATAGTGGTGGATCTATAAGCCCGACAGTAGATGAAGGCAGCCATCCTGAAACTAATAGAAGCCCAATTATTACTTGCATTAAGAAAAAGCCCAAATACCCAACAAGTGGTAGAAATTTTATACTTTTATCTAATTTTTTCATAGCTTATCCCTCCATACTTAATTCAACCACGGCCACCATGAGAAGTCGATTCCTTTCAATGGTGTAAATCCAATTGCACAAATTATGATGATCCCAATAACAAATAGTAGTGGCAAGAAAACTAATATAAAGTATACTCCATTTGTCTTTATTGAAGACCAAGTATCATGTCTGGGGGTATATTTTTCCCAATACCACACGAAATAATAATTAAATGAAACAACAAGCAGGAAAAACCCAATGAAATTGGTTACGGGTACTTGAAGGAACCAAACAGCATCTTCTTTCACATTTAGCCAAATCCAGGCGTATCTTCTAATAACGATTGGATCGATGACGAAATCTATGGCGGTGCCCATCCATCCCGCCAGTAATAATTTCTTTAAAAGTGCTTTATTTGATTCATTCGATACGACCATTTCAGCTATTTGAAACGAAGAATAAGTTAATATAAACCACGCACACAAAACCACAAGAGGTATAGCTCCGATCCAAAACATATAGGAATGATAATTGTAATAATATGTTGGACCACCGAAGAGGTAGAAATAACCTTGAATGACCATAAAATTTTCTTCCACCCCCGTTAAAAGAAAACCACCTAAGAAGAAAAGTGATATTTTTTTCTTTCCATATTTTTTATATCCATGGTAAATAAGCAGTGCTACAAGTAGATAGGTAATAATTTCTATTATACTTGCTAAACGAAAGCTATCTAAATACTTGATAAAACTAAATAACTTTTCATAGAAAAGTGGGTCATAATC
>JAHLWJ010000102.1 GCA_019057975.1 Promethearchaeota archaeon
TTGTTGTATCTAACCCTATTGGTTATTTAGAATTTCTAAACTTAATGACGAACTCAAAATTAATTCTTACCGATTCAGGAGGAATTCAAGAAGAAGCTTCATATCTTAAAATTCCAATTCTTACGGCCAGGGAAAGTACTGAACGACCTATTACCGTTGACGAAGGGACTAACACAATAATATGGAACGATCTGGCGAAAGCCAAAAAATACATCGAAGAAATTACTTCCAACAAATATAAACTGGGAAAAAATATTGAAAAATGGGACGGTCAAACTGCGGAAAGAATTGTAAAAGTAATAAAGGAGAATTTAAATATCTAAATTTCAAATTTTAATAAAGGAGATATAGTTATGGAATTTATTGGAAAAAGAATAGTTGTAACAGGCGCCGCGGGTTTCATAGGGAGTAATTTAACTGATAGTTTATTAGAACTAAATGCTGAAGTCATTGGTATAGATAATTTATTTAATGGAAGGCTCGAAAATTTAGATGATGCATTTAAACATGGTAAATTTGAATTTCATAAGGAGGATATAAGAGATTTGAATTTCTTATTAGACATATTTAAAGACATCGACATTATATTTCACCTAGCCGCGTTTACAAGTGTCCCTCAATCGGTAAAAATGCCGGAAAATTGTAACAACGTGAATGTTAACGGAGTTTTAAACGTTTTAAACGCAGCTCGGAGAATGGATGTCGAGAAAATAATTAACGCATCTAGTTCTGCTGTATACGGAGATACGCCTACTTTACCTAAAAAAGAAGATATGCGAAGATTACCAATCTCTCCCTATGGAGTCGCAAAATTGGCTTGCGAAGCCTACATGCAAGTTTATCATAAAGTTTATGGACTCAAAACAAATTCGTTAAGATATTTTAATGTATATGGTCCTAGGCAGAAAGATTCTACTTATAGTGGCGTAATAGCAATTTGGTTAGGGAATATCATTAGGGATGAAGACCTTACAATATTTGGAGATGGCAAAAATTCAAGAGATTTCACATATATTAAAGATGTGATTCAAGCTAATCTACTCATAGTTAAACAAGATGTAGCTGGTGAAATCTTTAATATCGGCGCGGGGTTACCGATTACCTTAACAAACCTAGCAACATTACTTTTGAAATTGACACATAAAGAACACTTAAAGATAAACTATAAAGACCCGAGACCCGGAGATATATTACACAGTTACGCCGATATTAGTAAAGCAAATCGATTATTGAAATTCGAACCTAAATACAACCAAGAGAAGGGATTAGAAGATTATTTAATATGGTACGACCAAAAGTATGGGACAAATTTAATTTTAAATTAGAATTATTTAATAAAACCTATTAATAAATTTTGATAATTAAAGAAATCGAGACTTCTCTTGAAGATTTATTTCTCAAATAATTTACTAATTAAAATTTCTCTAAAATTATTATCAAAAAAAGAATAATTTAGACATATTTTTAATGAGCTAGACTCTGCTAAATTCCGACTGGTGAATTAACGAAAGTTATTAGTTATATTTTATTATAATTATAAAATGATCTCAAGAAAAATTCACGATATAAGACATTTTACAATAATTCTAACAATAGGATCGATATTGAGTGATGCGTTAAGGTATATTTTTAGAATATCAGCACTTTTTTTATTATTAGCGAGTGATTATAAGTACTTTACAATTATAACTAGGACATTTGCGATAATACTACCCTTCTCATCTTTTATGTTACATATACCTTTAACAAGAAAGATCAGAGAAGCAAAAAATGAAGTTATCCTACATAAAACCTTTAAAAATTTTGCATTTACCTATAGTATTACATCTATTTTCGGTTTCATAGTTTTTATTTCTTTAAGTTTGGTTTTTTTTAATAATTTGGAAACTATTATAATTTTTTTTTTAGCATCTAGTTTAGTGTTTTATTCATTTTCTGAATTTTTTATTGGATTAAGTAATGGATTTTTAATGCCTATCAAAACTGTTGTGATTCTAATCTTTGGTAATTTAATACTAGGATTATCAGCAATAATCTCATTGTTTGTCATTTCTCTTCAAAACTTAAATTCATTTATTTTTTTCTTTGGACTAAGATATTTGGGCTCTTTTTTAGTGGGATTATATTTATACAAAACAGAAACGAAAAAATACCTTAGCGGAAGAAATATTATAGAAAAGAAGAAGATTAAAGAAAATATTAAAGATTCAATATTTTTGTTATCAACTAATTTTGTAAAAAATTTTAGTATATGGATGACAACAATAATTGCTGCTTCAATTCTTAGTGATATATCTTTTAAAGTTTTCGATTTATCTCTAATGATAATTTTAATTATAGGATTGATTGGTAATTCCTTAACTACTGCAGTGAACTCGAAAAAAAATTTAGAAAAACAACCTAATCTAAAATTTTTAAAGAAAAATATTATTCCGATTTTTATTATTAATTTTTTAATACTGGTTTTCTTATTAGTAACCAATTTAGATAAAATAGTTTTAGTTAATTTATTAGGTGTTAATTCAGAAAAATCTTATTATTTCATTAGACTTAGTTTATTTATCCCTATTCCTATTTTAATTTCAGCTTATTTCGGAGGCCGAATTCTAAATTTTGGAGAATATTCTAAGTATTTGATTTCAAGCATATTCGGACTTATGGGATCTTTAATAATTCTTTTTTTAGCATTTCCACTTAATAAGTCTTATCTTTTAATAATAGCGTTGATATTTGAAAAAATCATTTATTCATTATTCTTAATAATTTATAATTATCTTTAAAGAAGAGTTTGAATTCACTATTGCTCAGAACATTGAATCCATAGAATTATCATAGTACTTTTATAAATTAAGTCATTGTAAATTAAACGAAAAATCATAATTCATTGTATAAATTCATAGTATTGAGACTATCGAAGATTTAATCTGCTTATCACAAGAGTTCATACATAATCTTTAATTCAATTAGAATAATTTTATTAATTATTTTTTTTTAAAAACGATTTAATAGCATTCGCTGCACGAACTGCTGACTTATTATTACTCTCAGAAAAATAAAATAAATCTCTTGCAAATTGTTTTCTGATTTTTTCTTTCTTATGTGGATTTTCTAAACAATTTGTGATTGTAGTAGCTAAATTTTCAATATTATCAATTATCTCTCCTGCTTCTCTAATCTCAATATCAAGTAGGTTGGGATCTGAATACTTCTCACCTAAGTGGTCTATGAATATCAATGGTTTATTCAAGAGAAGAAATTCTATTCCTACTGAAGAAAAATCAGTAATTAATAAATCAGAAGCTCTCATTAAAGATATTGCGTCAATACTTGGATCGAGAAATTTCATGTTTTTATTTTGCTTGATAATACATCTCATTTCACTTATTTGTTCGGGAAATTCATTTAATCTTTGGATATTTTGATGTGGTTTGAAAATAAAATTCATATCATTCTTTATTGCTTTACAAATAGCAACACCAAAGAAAGGAATTGAACTCAGGGAAAGATTTGGGTATGTACTCCACGTTGGTGCATAGAGTATTGTCTTTCTATTCGGATCCAATCCTAAATCTTCTAAAATCTCTCGAGAAGAGATAGTATTAGCATATAATATATCTGTTTTAGGTACTCCTACCTTTGCAAAGTTTGTTGGGGTTAATAATCTTTTTTCCAGCAGTTTTTCTCCCATTCTTTTACCAGAAAGAAGGATTAGATCATATCTATTAGGAATTAGCCGATCCATTTCCATTTTATCAATGAATTTAAATGGATTATCACTTAGGGGACTAAATTTTTCCAACTTCAATTTTGACAACAAATAAAATAACTTAAAAAGAAAATTGGAGGGATCTTTGAAATTTGCTTTATTATAGATCTTTTTCTTATCGATAATACCATGGAATGTCTTAATTTGCTTATATCTTGGTCTTCTAAAAAAAATATTATTCAATTTAACTAAACTCCAATCTCCTGCAAAAATTACAGCTTTGGGAGCGAAAATTTCCAGATCTTGTCGCCTTACCTTATAAATACACATTTGTGAATTTTTTTTTTTTACATATTGAAGTAATTCAGAAGATTCTGTGACTATAAGCCAATTTTTACATTCATTCATTATTGGAAGTGTGTGATTGAATTCTGTAATACTATTTAGGAAAAAAACGATATCCAATATTTAATATCAACTCATTTATACCAATTTCAAGATTTAATTTATCTTAAGTTTACAAGTTAAAAAACTTATTGTGTCTTTTGCTCCAAAATATCGCTGTTTTTACGGGTAAAATTGAGAACAAGGAGAAAAAAGGGAGACTACCACTTTCTATTCGTTGGCCAACGAGTTCAACTGAAGGCAAATGATGATTTTTGACCCTATTTTTTCAGTATATTCAAGTTTTCACAGTGCTTTTCTCTTGGGAGATGTCTGAATTTTAAGAAGGCGGACATTTCTTAACACATCGAGGATTTCATCATAAGTCATAGCTACATGGCCCTGGCGAGGGTGAGCTGGAGTAAAGATAAGAGGAGAAGCCCTAAAACACATACATATACATGGGCTTGAATCATATCACAATAAAAATATATTTATAATTTTCTGCAGAAATTTTGTTAGATATTATAATTTAAATCTAAATCATAAGAGAAATCTATTAAATTTAGTATTCATTTATTTCTTATTGTACCATTAAAAAAGTGATGTCTAATCCTAAAAGATAAAAAATTACTCGTAATTTGTCACTCTTATAATTCTTTTCAAAAAGACCCAATTGATTTCTTAGCAGATTATTTTGACGAAATTAATGTAATGGTTAGGTACAATCCAATTGCTAAATTTTCAAAGTTTTTGCCTATTCCTTATCTTGAAAGGTTTACTTTAGACAACAAAATAGACTTACAAAATAAACCTGAAAATGTAAATATATTTCTTACTCCTATTTTATATGGTCCTTTTAACTTTCAATATAAAAAAATTGGAGAAAAACATTTTAAAATTGTAAAAAAAAAAATAGATCAAAATTCAATAAAATTTGATTTAATACTAGCAAAGTTTTTTTGGTCATCAGGTTATGTTGGTTCCAAATTAAAAGAGAAATATAACTTACCTTTAATAGTAGAGGGCCTTGGTTATGACGTTTATGATTTACCATTTCGAGATTTAGTTTGGAAAAAAATAATTAAAAACATCTTAAATAGTTCCAATAAAATAATTACTGTTTCAAATTATTGTCAAAAGTATATCAACAAATTGGATGTAAAAACAAGTCTAAAAATACTCCCGAATGGGTTTAACACAGACTTGTTTTTTCCTCAAAACACAAAAACAAGTAGAAAGAAATTAAATCTACCTTATAATAAAAGAATAATTCTGAATATAGGGAATCTTATTGATATTAAAGGTCAAATATATTTAATTAATGCAATTAAAATAATTAAAAGATATAGAGACGACATATTGTGTATCATAATTGGAAGTGGTAAACTAAAGAATCAGCTAAAAAGAATTATTAAAAACTTAAAACTTGAAAAAGATATTATAATCATCGATCATAGACCACATAGTGAAATACCTTTATGGATCAATGCTTGTGATGTTTTTGCATTTCCAAGCCTTAGGGAGAGTTTTGGGGTAGTTCAAATTGAAGCTTTAGCATGTGGAAAACCAGTCGTTGCAACCATGAATGGAGGAAGTCAAGAAATAATAAAAAGTAATAAATTAGGACTTTTAGTATATCCTAAGAATGCTAACAAGTTAGCTAATGCATTAACAAAGGTACTAAATGGATCTTTTGATCGTAATTATATTTCAAGTTATGCAAAAAAGAATTATTCTTGGCAAAATATTATTATCAGATTGGTTAATTTAATGGAAGATATCATATCCCATGAAGAAATATTGTTACTTAATTCGTTAAATTAATTTTCCTTCATAATATCGATTTTCTTTTCTTTACTAATTTTGCTGGAACTCCTGCTACAATTGAAAATGGTTCAATATCTTTTGTTACAACACTTCCAACAGCAATTATTGAGATTTCGAGAGCTTTTATAAATAATTATAATGAGTATAATATCGAAGGCTAATATCGCTTCAGATATGCCAAATATACCGAATGAAAAAAAGTTCAGAAAACTTATTATGGAGTTAAGGAACATAGGAACGCCTATCGCCCGATGGGAGAAATAATAATATCCAAAGAAGGAAAAGGGAGATGTTAACGACATATTCTAAGAAAACAACGCACCTTCTCTAAAAGTATTTACCATCCAAATCACTTAAAAGGCGTCGGTTCCATAAATGCCTGGATAATAATTTAAGGGGAAAACACTAGCCATTATAACAAGGAGGAAATAATAAATGTTGAGTTTATTCATATTAATAAAATTATATATATTGTTTTGCAGGATGGAAAATCCTGAAGTTTTTTTATACATATGGGTTTCTTAAAAATACAAGAATTTTTACATTTCTCATCCCTAGTTACCGATTGTGCTATATAACTGTGGGATCAAGCCGTTTTAAGATGTGACAATAAGTATCTGGCTTTAGAGATTCGAGTAGAAGGAAAAATCGATCTTTAAGAAAAAGTTTACATTTTTGTATAATCTTTTTAATATAAATCATAAGTCAATAGAAAAACGAACAGATTTTTCTTAAAAAAAAAATCAACTCGAAAAGATTTGGAAATCTACTTCCCTTGATACTGATCGGTGTTTAATATATTCTCCATACCAATAAATGTTGAGTTGAAAAAACGGGAGTGAGTGCGGTTGGTAAAGATTGGATTAAGGTCCAATTTGCACCAGTTGATAAAACATTTACATTTCCAGTTATTATATATTGCACTTTGTATTCAAATCGTAAAACATTTAGGTCTCCTTCAATAGATATATTTAATCGAATAATGAGATTTCTAAAATCTCTGATTGGATACAATTCATTAAATGTGAAAAAACGGAGTGTAGATAAACCAGATATGGAAAATTCTGTGCTCTCATAAACTTCATATAGACTAATAAAACCATAATATAAAGCGGTTCCTATAAAAGATTTATCACTAAAAACAGGTAAAAATCCAACTCCAGAAATTCTAGTTGCGATCAAAGGAACATTAGTATAAATAAATCCAAAAATTTCTTCATTTTGAAAAAAATTTAATATCTCTTGTTCTTCTTCAGTAAAATATCGATTCTCCCATGGGTAAGGGCTACTATCAATAGTTCTCCATCGTCCTACGACAGTTGTGGTTGAAAATATAACTATGGAGAAAATTATTACGAGAACTTCTGATTTTTGTCGGAATTTATGATTATTAATATTGATAAAAGAAAACTTTGATTTAATTTTCCCGTTATATTTATGTATTATAAAACTGATTAGATATATGAATAAGGCAATAGGGAACAATACAAACATATACAACAGATTAATTCTTAACATCATTTGTACATATAGAAAGGAATATCCTACAGCAAGAAATAAGATTATTATCGGGAAAACCCAAACGATTTTCTTAGAAATGTTAATAATAAATTTCTTTATAAAAATCAAACCATATATCGAGAAAATAATTATTATCGGTAAAAATATGACTACCGCGTAAAAATTAGGAGCCATAAATGAAAAGGGTATAATAAAAAGAATTAAATAAAAATTTTTTCTCATAAATAGTAATTTGTTATTTTTCGGTTGTTCCCTCTTTTCCTCAGGAATTTTTAGAAAAATTGCTAGTTTGTACAATGTTATTATTACTCCAACCGGGAAGAAAATTAAAATTAATCCTACTTGCAGCATATAATGTATAATGAGATTTGTACTTACTCCGATTTGAGTTGAATTATCAAAAAAAGGAGACCATATTTTTCGAGGATCAACATTAAAAAAATCTAATCCTACGAAAAATGCTATTATACATATCGGTAGAATCAAAAAAATAGTTAGTTTTTGTAATTTTTCAAATCTTCGAATAAAAACCGTAAATATCATGAATATTATTGTTATTATTGAAATTATCCAAAGTCTGTGTGCTAAGGCACCAACCAAGAGAAGTAAAAACAAAAAAATCGTTATTTTAAATTTATTATTTTTATCTTTCGCTAACAATTTTAAATTCAAATTTAAAAGAACTATCATGATAATTGTTATAATAATTCTTGTAGGAACGTTCATTGTGGTTTCACTAATTACATTCGGGGATAATAAAATAGCAGCTACAAATACAAATCGACTCCATTCTTCTTCAAATAGTTTATTTCCGAGATTTCGAGAGCATTTATAGATAATTATGATGAGAATTATATTGAAAAATAGTACCGCCTCAGTTAACCCAAATATACCAGATGAAAAAAAGTTCAGAATACTTATTAAAAAGGCAAGGAACATAGGAACGCCTATCGCTCGATGGGAAAAAGGATACATCCCAAAGTAGGAGGTAGGATGGATTAACCATGTATTTTCAGAAAATAATACCCCTTCTCTAAGAGCATTTGCCATCCATATCAATTGGAATGAATCTGCTCCATATAAGCGCGGATAAGTAGTTATTGGAAAGATTATAGCCACTAACACAAGAGTAAGGTAATACATGTTAGTTTTTTTAATAGTGGTGCTCATAAAATTATAACTCATCTATTCCAATACCTCTTACGGGTGTTTTAACTTTTTAAACTACAATTACTATTGTTTTATAATTTTGAGATTTTAATTAATTTTTTATTTATTTTAAAGCTTCTAAATAGGCTTTATCTAATTTTGCTGATTCATTTTTCCAGTTTAATTTTTCTTGAATTAATTTTCTACTTTTTATAGAAATTTCATTTTGCAGCTTTTTATTGTTTGAAAGGAAAAAAATATTGTTAGCAATTATTTCAGGATTAAGAGGAAAATCTATTTTTATCGCATTTACTTTTTCTATATACGGTTTTGATGACTTTAAACTGGTAAATATAAAAGGTGTTCCAACTAACATGTACTCAAATATTTTATTTGAAATCATTATATTATTATTATCTATATTATCGTATAATCCAACAGCGATATCACTGTCATATGTTAGTTTTAACAGTTCACAATATGGGACAGCTCCAGTGAAGAAAAAATGATTAGTTAGTTTATACTTCTTTACCATCTCTTTAACCTTATTTAGATAAATTCCATCACCTACAATCCAGAACTCAAAATTGGGATCCTTTTCTAATAGTTTAGCGGCTGACAAAATAAATTCATCATATCCTCGATGTGTATAAACCCCTCCAGAATAGACTATCTTAACTTTTTTTTCTTTTTTAGGAGATAAAGGATGAAAATTAAGATTTTCATAATTAAAATCTTTTTTAATTGAATCTAAATCTGGTACATTCAAAATACAAAATTGAGGTTTATTTATTCTTCTTTTAAGAATTTTAAGTTGCAATGGACTTGCACCGATTAGAATGGTAATAAATTTGCTACAAATGAATTCTAATAATAAAAAACATAACCAATAGAATTTATTTAGCTTGTCTTTTGCCGCTTCTGGGAATAGTTCATGTGAGTCATAAATCAATTTAACTTTTGGAAATAATATTTTGTATAGAACTGCCGGAGGAAGTCCTGTTAAATCATGAGCATGAATTACATTAGGGGGGGGTTTTTCTTTAATTAAATAATGAAAAGCTAAAAACCAAAATTTTAATAATGATTTTACTGTTTCACGTTTTTTTGGTTGAACTTCCATGATTTCACTATTTTTTATTCGTTTATCATAATTTATATTCGTAGTATTGTCTTTAGGATTTTTACAATTAATCACTTCAATTTCATATCCATTTTGAGCTAAATAAATTGCTTCTCTTTGAACCCGAGTATCTGAAATGAAATTTTTGTATAATATCATTTTAATAATCATTGATTATCCACGAATATATTTTTTCTTTAGAGAAATTTTAGTAATTTTTAGTCTTCTTTTTTTTAATTAAGTATTTTACTTAAAACTTTCATTTTTAAGGCTTCAATCGTTAAATTAACATATATTCAATATTAATAAACATTATGTAATTAAATTCTCAAGATGGATAATGTAAGAGAAAACTTCTTTCATTTTTCAAAAATCACAAAATGATTACAAAACAGTTCAAATTTTTTGTATTTTTTTAATTTTAAATTGTATTTTTGTCCAATTTTTATAAAATCACTTTTTGAAAAAATTATTTTATGACTATCTCTTACAGATTTTGGAAACAAACCCAATATCTCACCACAGTAATGAATAAAATTTCCAAATTTAGTAGGGGTTGTTATTACAATACTTCCGCCACTCTTTAAGTTATTGATTGATTGCCTAATTGGATTTTCATAGTTCTTTATGTGCTCAATGAATGCTGTCATAAGAACTAAATCCACTTTCTCGGGTAAATTGATTTTATCTTTTTCTAAATTTTTTGAATAAAACTCTCCTAGGGGATACTTTTTAGTTAATTCTTTACATTTATAATCTAAATCTACTCCAAAATATCTAGTTACCGCCTTATAATTAATTGCTTTAGCATCACCACATCCAATATCTAAAACATTTCCTTTTATATATGGCTTAACCTTATTTTCTCTTATCTTTGTTAAATATCTACTTAATTTTGCCAATTTTAACAACTTCTTTAATCTGTTTACTTTAAGTAAAGTTAAGCTATTTAAAAAATTCCTTATGGTTTTTTTATAATATTTACAATTTATAAGTACAATAAATCAGCTGACCATATTTTAATGAATAAAGAATATCAAAATATTTAGCTTATGGATGGTCAAGTAGGTTTAGAAAAAAAAAATTCAGAAAAACAGTGTTAAAAAAATCAATTTAAATATATATTTTCAAAATAGTAATTGTCGCTCTATAGAAATATTCTATTATATTACTAAATAACCTGCTTTTTCTAGTTTTTCTAGCTATTATCGGTATTTCTTTAATCTTCTTCTTGCATTGAATTGTTCGTATCAATTGTTCTTGCGTATAAGTAAATTTACTTTGAATGGGCAATTGAGCAATCTCTTTAGTGAAGGCTCGAAATCCTGTCGTAGTATCATGAATATTTTTTCTTAATAACAAGCAAAGTACTCTTGCGAAAAACATATTTCCAAGTTTTTTACTAATGGATCCATCATAGACTCCCTTTCCAAATCGTGACCCTAATACTAGGTCGTATCCATCGACAACACTTTCAATCATCTCTGGAATATATTTAGGAGGATATTGCCCGTCAGCATCAGTATGCACGATGATATCTGCTCCCAAACCACAACAAATTTCCATCTCCTTTTTAAATGTATGTGCAAGACCCATATTACAACCATTTGAAAAGAAGAGTACTCTATTCTCTTCCGTAATCTGTTTTGTCCTATCTAGACTTCCATCATCGAGAATCATTATCTGATATATATAATTGGTATTATTCATCACATTTTTAATTTCTTTGATAACCGCACCAATACTCTCTTCCTCATTATAAGCGGGTATGGTTATAACAACTTTTTTATTTGATGGACTGGTACTATATGTTTTTGCAGTCTTATTTTGTTCAAAATCTTCTAGATTAACTCGATCTATTAGAACTGCGTTTTGTGTGATTTGTTTAATTCTCTTTGTTTCCATTTCCATTGCTCTCATGCTTTTTATTCTTTATTACAATCCAACTTGCCCCAATATACCTAATAGCTATAATAGAATAACTAATTTATAATATTATGGATAAAAATGATTTATATGTTTGTCGAATTTTTAAACTTTTATCCTCGGATTGTTGAAATATTAAACTAATGTCTATAAGTGTTATCTTGTCTTTCATCTTATTAAAATTTAACTCAATTTTTATTAAATCAAATCATTAAAGATGAGATTTAATGAGATAATTTAAACAACCTTTTTGATAAAAATATGCATTTGAATTCATTGTTTTTTTAAAACTAATTAGAATATAAGGTTGAAAGAGCGCTTTTTTCTAAATAGATTATGATAACCATTATTATATTTAAATCGCGCAATGTTTAATATATTTTCCATATCAATAAATGATGAGTTGTAAATATTGGTTCATATAATTCCGACTGCTTTATAGATTGGATCAAAAGCCAATTATTCACACCCCCAGATTGAAAAGTCTCATTAATAGTAATAAGATATTGTATATTATAAGAGAGAAAAGTGTCAAGGTCATTCCCCTTTCTTAAATCTAAAATTCTAATACAATTCCTTAACTCCTGGATTGGATCCGGTTGCGTAAAATTGAAAAATGTAAAACTAAAAAAATCCCTAAACGAAAATTTAGTATGTTCATAAACATAATTGGGATTGATAATACCATAAAACAAAGGTATTCCAATTTCTACGGGTACGCTAAAAGTAGGTAAGAATCCCACTGCTCCAATTCTTTCGGCAATAAAACGGTCTGCAACGAAAATTAAGCCGTTAACATCTTCTCCTTTAAAATAATTAATAATTTGAAGTTCCTCATCTGTTAAATATCTATTATCCCAAGGATGGGGGCTGTTGAGACCATCATATCTACTAATCTCTATATTTATAATAGATGAGGTCAAAATTGAAAGAGTTAATAGGGTCATCCAAAAGAAATTTTTCAATTTCTGGGAATCGAGCGATAAAAATGAAAGTTGTATTTGATTATGATTATTAATTAGAAATATTAGCAAAAATAAGGATAATGAGACAACTAATAATAGAAAAATATCCACTAAAGAAATTATTAAATAATCCTCGATTCTTAGAAGGTAATAACCTGTCAATAAAAGTACTGGGATTACCGGAAATACCCAATCTAATTTCCAAGAAAATATCGTAGAGTTTGAAAGAAAATTTTTTATATAAACTAAACCTTTAACTGAAAAAATAACTATTATCGGTAAAAATATGACTATCGCATAGAAGGTTGTAAAAATGAAAAATAAAAAGGGTATAAGCAAAAGAAGGAGATAATAAAAACTGTCTCGAAATGTGGGATTAGTTGTCATAAGTTTTGGAAGCTTTTTCTTTTTCTTAAAAAATGAATGAAAATCATTAAAAGAAAAAGTTAGTTTATATAGCGCTATAATTACTCCAAACGGGAAGAAAATGGCGATTAATCCAACCGCATACACATAATATAGGCTTAAAAAAATACTTGTATCAAGAAAATTGGCATCAGCACTGAATCCATACTGATTTAAGCCAAAAAATTCAAATCCAAAGAAGAAAGCGAAAATACATATTGGAATAATTAAAAACACAGAAAGATGATATAATTTTTTATATTTTCGGATAAGCAAAGTCAATATCAAAGATATTATCGTTATTAAGGAATTCATCCAAAGCCTGTGAGCTAAAGCGCCAATCAAAAGGACTAAAATCACAACGATAATCGTTTTTAATCGAATTTTCGCATCTTTTTCTAACAATTTTAAACTAATATTCAAAAGAACAAGCATGGTAATAGTTATTATAATTCTTGTACTCACATTCATTGCAAAATCTTGAATAGCATTCACGGAGAATAAGATAGCAGCAACAAAAACAAGCCGGCTCCACTCCTCTTCAAAAAGTCTATCACCAAGATTTCGAGAAGTCTTATAGATGACAATGATGAGGATTATATTGAAAACTAGTACCGCTTCAGTTAACCCAAAACTGCCAAATGAAAGAAAATCGAGAAGGCTCATTAGAAAGGCAATAATCATCGGGACACCTATCGCTCGATGCGAAAAGGGATAATACCCAAAATAAGAAAATGGTGAGATTAACCATGTATTATCAGAAAATAGGGCTCCATCCTGAAGAGCATTTGCCATCCACATTACCTGAAATGCGTCTACTCCATACAGACGGGGATAATTTGCTAAGAGGATAATAATAGCAGCTAAAATGAGAATGTAATAATAAAGACTGGTTTTTTTTATAGTGATATTTTTAAATCTGTAGCTCATATCCTCATTCCTTTCTCTTCTTTAGGGATAATTTAGGG
>JAHLWJ010000522.1 GCA_019057975.1 Promethearchaeota archaeon
CGGGAAAGGAAATATTTAAAGTAAAATACGAAGTAGTAACGCCAATTCATGTAGGCAACGGTCTGAAAATACCTAAAACCGAATTAGCTTTCTATCCTGATGAAGGGCTAATCCGAAAAGTTGATTTCGAAAAATTCGTTGAATCATTACCAACCAATAAAATAAGGCAAATGTCAGAGAAATTGAGATTTGCTCAAAATAAATTTTTTAATGAAATTTTAAGTAGTGAAAAATTAACTCCAGAGCAAATACCCTCAGAATATAAGTTAATATTCAAATATGATTACCGAATAGATAATATTAGAAAATTACGGGAAATTAGTGCTCATATCAAAACTCCATTTTTCAAACCATATATTCCAGGTTCCACAATAAAAGGTTGGTTAAGGACAGCATTGCTTTATTATTATTTGAAAAGAATTAAAGAAGCTAAAGGTTATATAGAGGAATTTAATGATAAATTAGATTTCCTTCCGAGAAATGTGAGACATTTACGAGATGAAAAGGTAAATATCGCAAAAATCATAGAAGATAAAATCTTTGGTGCTAATCCCAGAGAGGATATCTTAAGATTTTTAATAATCACTGATACTTCAGTAGAATCATCAGAACAATTATGTTTAGGGTTAATTCAAATATTTCATCCAGTTTATTCAAATCAAAATATTCAATTTTTACCGTTAAAGTTTTCACAGTATCTCGAACTATTAGATATAAAAGCAGAATTTATTGGGAAGATAGTCTTTTCAAAAGATCTTAAACTTTTTAAAGAGACATTTTTACAGTCTAAGTCTCTTCCAGTAAAGATTAAAAATTTTATCATAAATGATTTTTTAGCAATCCCAAGAGAAGAATGTGCTGAAAAATTATGCAAAATAAGTAACTTTCTTTCTAAAAACATTATAGAATATAATTACGAATATCTTGAACGATTAAATCAAGAGATTGAATCAGAAAGACTTGAAAATTTGATTGAGTATTATAACAATGAACTTTTCCCTCTCTATGATAAAGTAGCGGAGTCAAATAATGAATTTCTCCTTAGATTAGGAGCAGGTACTGATTGGCATTCAAAAACCATTGGATTGGAAGTAATGGATTATTTTCTTAAAAATAAAAGATTGAGTTTTAATGATTTCTATGATAGAATTAATAGACTTCAACTTTTTAAAGGAAGTTTGATGCATAAACATTTTAAACTTATGTCAATATCCCGAAAATATATAGTAGATGAGTCTAAAAATCCACATTTTCCTCTGGGGTGGGTAAAAGCAAAATTAATTAATTGAAAAGACCTTTGTTGATTCATTTAAAAAGAATGAAAGCCCAGAGGTATCATTAAATTGCGAGATAAACTGATTTATTAATGAGTTATTCCAGAAAAAAAGAACAATTAGATGTTTTAAAAGAGATTGAGAGAATAGTTGGAGAGGAATTACCTAAAGTCAATAAAATTGAAATTCACACTTTTGGAAAAAAAGTAAAAAATGGAAATATTGTAGGTTTAGGTCTTTATCAAACTGGTATAGAAGAAATTCCTAAAAATATTGGAGATTTAAAAAACATTAAAAAACTGTCGTTAAGTAATAATAAATTAAAATTTTTACCAAAATCCATATCTAAAATAAAAACTCTTAAAAAAATATATCTAAATGATAATGATTTTACAGAATTTCCAAATCAATTATTAGAACTTTATAATTTGGAAGAAATAAATCTTAATAATAACTATTTAGCTTCACTTCCTCAAGAAATTGAAAAATTGCATAATCTTAGAAAGATATATTTAAAAAATAATCTTATCGACAATCTTCCAAACTCATTCTATAATTTAGATAAACTTGAAATTATAGATCTTGAGAGTAACTATATAGAATGTATTTCAGAATTAATAGGTTCAATTGATTCATTAAAAGAATTAAATTTATCTGGAAATTCATTAAAAATACTTCCCAAATCTTTGATTAATCTTAGATATCTTGAGAAGTTGAAATTGAATGATAACGATTTACTTAAATTATCTAAGAACATATATGATGTCAATAAATTAAGAAATTTATTGTTAGATCGTAATGAGATGCATTCTCTACCTATTTCAATATTAGAATTAATGTTAAATGAATGGGAAAAAGAGGATTTTTTAGATTTAGGTACTTCTCATGAAGAACCAGAATTAAAAGAAATACAAAGTACATATTTTGTAAAAAAAACCCCAAAAGTTAAGATATTAACTGAACGTATACCTATAATCGAAAAAATTTCAATTCATTTGATTCAGATTCATTCGTTAAAGGGAATTAAATATCCTGACAATGATGAGCTTGATTATTTTAATTTTTTTTTAAACAAATTTTGGAATCCAAGAATTTGTAAGAAAAAAAAAGCTTTATTATACAAAGGGAAACTTTATTGTAGAGTAAAAAATAAAATTGAAGAATTATTGTTTCTTTCTGTTTCTAATTATAATAAAAAACCAGATCTCATAATTTTTCCTGAAAATTCGATTCCATATAATATGATCAATTCAGTCAAGCATTTTTCAAAAAGACATAATCTTATTATAATAGGAGGTCTTGAACATAGAATAATAAACAATAAATTCATGAATATAGCAGTTATCATAGATAATGGTCTTTGTAAATTTCAGGTAAAACAAACACCTGTAATGATCTATGACAAAAAAACAAGCAAAAAAATAATTGAACCAATTGAATGTTATAAGTCCCCGAATATTAAAATTTTTGAAACTCATATTGGAAAAATTGCTATTTTTATTTGTAAAGATTTTTTAAGATTATATAATTCGATTCCTAAATGGGTTGTCAATAACGAAGTTGATTTTGTTGTTGTTCCTTCTTTAACTAAAAGAACAGATCCATTTCATAATCAGCTAATGAATACATTTTATAAACAAACTAATAAAAATCTGAAAATTTTATTTTGTAACATAGGTGAATATGGTAAATCTGATTTATATTCTAAAGATGAATTAATTAGATTTGAAAAAATTTCCCAAAATAAAATAAATATTGATAATACGGGGGAAAAAATTGTAATAAGAGAGGTTGAAATTTCTGAATAAATAAAAAAAATATAAAATGACAAAAATATGATAAAATTTAAGTTTGAACTGATTCCAGAAGAAGGAATTGTAAAACCATATATTGAACCTTATGGCTACATATTTCGAGCAATCTTAATGAATTGGTTAAAACAGTTAGAGCCCAAAATGGTTCACGAGCTACACGATTTTAATGAAATACGACCTTATTCAATAAAGGTATCTTATAGAAAAGATAAACTGATTATCTATTTAAATAGTTTTAACTCAAGGTTATCAAACGTTCTAATTAAAGATTTAATCAACGAAAAAAACAAATCTTTTACGATTAATAACCAGAATTTTTTTTTAAAGAAAGTAGTTTTTGAAGAATTTTTATTGTCAGAACTATGGAAAAAAGCTAGAACCGTAAAGAATTTTAAATTGGAGTTTT
>JAHLWJ010000523.1 GCA_019057975.1 Promethearchaeota archaeon
CATTGTGAGAAATGTAAAAGGGTATATGATACAGCACCCTATATAGGTGAGGTACATGCATATGACGGAATTTGTCCTTCGTGCATGGAAAGAGAACAACAAGAAAATCAAATGCAGCAAGAAAGTGCGGAGGATAATATAGTGAATAAATATGATACAATAGATGTCGAAAGAATGAAAGATATTCATGAAAGTGCTCAATCTTCACCAATAGAAATAGAAAAAAGTTTGCTCTCAGAATTAGAACAGAGGGCTAATGATGTTTTATCTAGTGGTGGTTCAGTGGATGTTCTAATTAAGGAAATAAAAGATGGACTTGTAGATAAAGCGAAAGAAAGGATTGGAGAGACATTTCAAAGTTTTGATTCGAATAAAATTGACGCTCAAAAAGTTGTTGATTATGTTGAAAACATGTGTGATTATTTAAGTGAATATAAAGACTATATGGATTGTGTAGCTAAAAAACTACAGGATAAACCCAAAATGAAGGTAAAAACTGCTATTGAGAAAGTCTTTAAAGAAACAATGGCAAATATGCCAAAAGATGTCGCAAAAGATGTCCTCCTTAATAAGAAGGCAATGTTAAAAACAGTTTTTGGAAAGGCTGTAAAATTGTACAGTATTTACTCAGACACAAAGGATGTATTGGAACTCGCCAAAAAAATGGTTTTACACCCATTTACAACTATACAGAATAAACTGTCGACTCTTCCCTTCTACGCTTCGGATAATTGAGGTATCCAAAATAATTTTTTTGAAGAAAAATAATTAAAAATATATTAGATGCAGGTTAAAAAAACAGTAATAGAGAAATTAAATTTGTGCTTTATATCTTGAGAAATGGCTATTTTAGAAATCGGGATTAACTTAGGAATGAGAAATTTAGTTGAGATCCTGTATTATTCATCTTCCGATAATATTTTAGATCATAATATACGTACCCGATTTTTAAATGGAATAGAAGATTTCATTAGTGAAGTATTTGGTGATGAGATTTACGTAATATCGCTTTCAAGTTTCGAAATTATCTGTTATAATGAAATAGTTCAAACAACAACTAAAGAAATTAATAATCCTCAACCATTATTAACATTTGCTATTATTGAAAAAGGAACAAATCATGATTTCGTAAAACAGCATTTACAGGAAATAGTTTCTCGTTTTCTCAAACAATATACCCTTAACGATATTTTTACGAAAACACCCAAGTTCTTTAAGAAATTTGAGCCCCTAGTTGATGAAATCCTCGGTGATCTAAGATTAAATATAGAGGATCGAATTAAAACTGTCTTCAGGGATTAAATATTATCTAAAATAACTATATTCAAAAGTGTTTTTCATAATATTCTAATTAAATTAATCATGAGTTTAATCATAATTTAAATAGCTAATTTTGTGAGAGAATTTGAGAATCGATTTTCATTGTCATCTTTTTCAACCGATGAATACAAGAAAAATGTTAGAAGCTGGTTCAATAATTTTTAAGGGGTACGGATTTTATGAAAGAATGGAAAGGAAACTTGAAAAAATAAAATCAATCGAAACTTCCAATATAATGGAAAAAGCAATTTTTCATTTTAAGAGCGCGAACATTGATAAAGTAGTGTTATTACCAGTGAATATGAAGGAGAATCAAGAAGTTAAAAAATGGGTTGAGTATGCTCCTGAAATTTTCATTCCTTTCTATAATCCTCCTGAAAAATCTGATGACACTATTGATGCTAAAGAAGAAATAAGAAAAGCAATTGTTGAGGAAGGATATAAAGGATTTAAAATAATGCTTACATTCAGAAAAAAAAGGCTGAATGATCAATTAATCTATCCAGTGTTAGAGGCTGCTCAAAAATTCAAGATTCCCATCGTAATGCATTGCGGTTATCCTCCTCCCGGAACCAGAAGAAACGTATTAACTTACTCAAATCCGATTTATATTGACGAGTTTGCTAGTTCATTCCCTAAAGCCAAACTTGTAATCACCCATATGGGATATCCTTTCACTGATATCGCTATTGCATTAGCAGCTCAATATCCTAATATATACTTAGACATAAGTAACTTGGCTTATATGATGCCATCTCGTTTAAAAGATTTACTGATTCGAGCAAATGAAATTATAGGAGTGCATAAAATCCTTTATGGTTCAGATGCTAATAGCCCTGAAATGACAGAAATAGCTGTGAATTATTTTGATAATATTGATTTTTTAACTAATGAAGAGATTGAAAAAATTTTAGGTTTAAATGCTGCTAAATTATTAAACCTATGAATTAAATAATAAATATAATTTATTTCTGAATAATTTGGTAATGAGTGTAGAAAGATGAAATTTATAGATTTATCAATACCCTTAATAAATCCTAATGAATTATTGTTTGATCCAGAACGCAATGAGTTAAAGATAGAATACAATGATCACACTAAAGGAGCTGAACAGATGGGAAATATTTTTAATTTAGATCCGGAAAAACATTTACCCCTTGGTAAAGGTTGGGCAACAGAGAGAATAACTTTAAGTACACATAATGGGACACATATGGATTCTCCATATCATTTTTCCCCAATTCAGGATAGAGAAGTGAAACAGAGAAGTGCAATGACAATAGATGAGATCCCTCTTGAATGGTGTATAGGTCCTCTTATAGTCCTTGATTTTACAAATTATGAAGATGGGTATATCCTAACTCCTGAAGATGTCAACCAAAAATTGAAGGATATTAACTACAAACTAAAAGGTGGGGAAATTCTATGCATTCATACTACTGCTCCTCAATATTATGGAACTAGAGAATTTGTCCATCACGGAGTAGGTGTAGGAAAGTCTGCCACTTTACATATTGTTAGGCAAGGCGTTCATATTGTTGGAACTGATTCATGGTCATGGGATGCACCATTTTCTATTACTACCCAGAAATGGAAAAAAAATAAAGATCCATCTATCATTTGGGAAGGTCATTTCGCTGGTATTGAATTAGGATACTTTCAAATGGAAAAACTTTCTAACTTAGATAAAGTACCTCCTACTGGTGCAACAATCTATTGTTTTCCCATAAAAATTGCAAGAGCAAGCGCAGGATGGGTTCGCGCTGTTGCTACTATTCCAGAGTAAATTTTAAAAAAAAAATATTTTTAGTCCTCTTCAAAAATACCTTCAACGAGTTTATTATTTTCATCATCTTTAAAATGAGAAAGTGCTCCAGTCCAATCTTTTAATATATCTCCGTATTTCTCTTCAAATTTTTGAACAAATTCTTTCAAAGGTGCTCTCACTTCAGAACTCTGAGCTCCCTTTATAAAAAGTGCTCCAAATATTTTATTACCATATTCTAAAAGTATAGTGATATCTCCATGGTCTATTTTTTTCAAAGCCTCGGTAGATTTAGTCATTTCTTTTACAAATGAGGTAATAGCAGAGAACATACCAGAAACTAGACCAGGGTCTTGAATTTCATCACGTCGAAAAGCATAGTTAAAAACTCCTCGCCCATCATCATA
>JAHLWJ010000524.1 GCA_019057975.1 Promethearchaeota archaeon
TATTTTTCATCCTATCCAGGAAAAAATTTTTAAATCTTTTTCTCTTAATTAATTACATAATTAAAAAAAAAAGTTAGAAATTAGCATTATCATAGGGATTATACTCATCATAAAGATTCCTTTGATCCTCTATATCTAAGATCGTATATGATTCGATATTTACATCTTGAACTTTATGGCCAAGCAATATTTTAGCATCTTCATTTGGACATTTCTTTAATTTCTTTCTTAGAGTGTTAATTGTTTTCCTAAATGTATGACAAGTTATATTTTTCTCAATCCCTAATTTATCCCTAACAAATTTCAATTTAAGATTAAATGACCGTGTACCATAAGGTTTAAACTGTTTTGTAAGGAATAATTCTCCAAAATTGATATTTAGCTTTTTTCTTTCATTAAAATAGATTTTTAATAAATTTCTTAATCCCCTACTAAAAAAATAAATCTTATCCCCTGTTTTTCCTACTCCATCAATATATCTATCATTTAAATGTAGGCCTGAAAGCTTAGCAGTTATTAATTCTCCTTTTCTCATACCTGTTTCAATCAATACTCTAAAGATTAAATAATGTTTGAGGTTTTGCTTTCTAAGTTCTTGCAATATTTGTTCAAGTTCTGGAATTGTCGCAATAATCGTTTTATTTGATTGAGGTTTTTTATGAACCACATTCCAATTAATATTATATCTAGGGATTATTACAATAAATTTCGATTCATGGTAATATTCCATTGTAGATTTAAGAAATGAAGTCATAATATTCCATTTATTTTTTTTAGTTATGAAACTTATCTCAGGTAAATTATTAAGAAAATCAAAATAATCAATTAGCGTTTTAGTATCAATTTTAAAGATATGTTTCTGGTAATTGAAATGTTTTTCTCCAAAAAAATAATTTAAACTTGATTTTCTCGTTCTCTTGGATTGTTCAGAGCCATATTGATTTAGAATTAATCTATAATTAGAAATTGTTAAATGAGATGAAAATGAAACAGGAAATTATTAATGAAATAGATAAATTAAAGAAAGCAATTAAAAAAGAAAAATTAATATTTTTAATAGGTGCTGGAATTTCATTTGAATCTCCAGCTAATTTAACTACATGGCCTCAGTTATCTTCGCTAAAAATGCTTACAACTTTAGATTCAAATGAAGAACAATTAATTAAAGATAAATTAAGACCTGAAATTTATTTTCAATTATTATACAATATCATAGGAAAAAGAGGAATTTTTCCTTTAGAAATTGTCAATCCTGAAGAGATTAATTCTAAAGAACGTTTGGCTTACCCGAATATTATTCATAAATTTCTTGCCAAAATCTTAAAAAAGGGTCATATTGTTTTAACAACTAATTTTGATAACTTAATTGAAATCGCATATCAAGAACTATTCAATGAAAAAGAACTAAAAGTAATAATTTATGATGAACAATTTCAAACTCTATTAAATAAGAAAAACTCACTAAAATCTGGAGTTTTGATAAAGATCCATGGTTCATTTGTTGATCCTTCAGGAAATAATACTCATGATTCCATAGTTGCAATTCTTCAACAACTTCAGAAAGAAATTCCCTATTTTAAAAGAAAAGTTCTCCAAAAATTAATCACTCAATATAATTTTGTGGTATTAGGATATAGTGGACGAGATGACTTTGATCTTTTTAGTTTTTTGTTAAAACCTCCAGATAATAGAAAAATATGGTGGATTAGTCATATAGAAGCAATTGAAGATAAATGGGAGATATTATATAAGAATGAACTTAAAAGGGAAAACAATCGGATAGCATTAATACCAATAGCCGAAAGATTATCAAAGGATTGGGAAAAATTAAATTCAAATTCAATTGTCATGGCATATTCTTATGGTAGAATGATTAGAGCTAAAACTGCTGAATTTATTAAACTTTTGAAAAAATATGAAGAATCTCATAAGGAACAAGATTTAAGTCTAAAAATTGAGGAAAAAACTCAAGAACTTCTAAAAAAATGGAGTAATTCTATAAACTCAGCTGAAAAGAATTACATTTTAAGTAGTATTTTTGAACTAGTAGAAAAAGAATACTTAGATCAGGCTCAATCATTTCATGATAAAGCATTAGAAAGTCATATAAATCTTATAAAGGCTAAAAATCTATTCAACAAAGGAAAAATCTATTATAAGAAGATGGGAAGGCAAAATTATGAAAATTCAGAAATAGAGTTATTCAATGCTCTTAAAATATTTGAAGATTTACAATCAATATCAGATCAAGCTGACTTGTATTTACAATTATTACTTCTTCGCAATAGGTTTGGATCTGCAAATGAGGGTATAAGTTACGGAGAAAAAGCTCTTAACCTTTATCTTAAGATTGATGATATAGAGCATTTGTCAAAAATTGTTGATATTTCATGGGCATTAAGAGGTTTAGCACTTGTTAGTATTAAAGATGTACCAGATTTACCTTTTATCACAAAAAGGGAAGATAAGAAACACTGTAAAAAAGTATTAGATAAATCTAAAGAATTGTGTTATTTAAGTTTGAAACTCTTACAACAAGTTGGCAACCGTACTGGAGAAAGGGGAGAAGGTCAGACTTGGAATGTTTTAGAATAATTTATCTCAGAGAGGGTTTATATAACAAAGCGAATAATTGCTTTGAAAAATTCTTAAAACTAACAGAAGGTACGAGATACAAAAGGGAAACCTTCCAACTATATAGAAATTTAGCACTTAGTGAATATAATCTGGCTAGAACTGAAAGTATTAGAAAAAGAGAATTATTATATAGTAGTATAGAAAATTCTAACAATGCACTAAGATGTCGAAATATTGATCCTACATCACCAGAATTTACATCTAAAGATTTGGCTGTTTTTATTGCACGTTTTAATAGAAGTCAAACATTAGTAGAAAGAGAAGAAGAGGAAGATATAAAATTTGCCATAAAAGAATTAAAAAATTTAAATAAATCTATTCCAGAATTATTATCAACTCAAAGATCCCAAAAGCACTGGAAGGGAAACATTATTACTCAATTGATAAAATCATATTCTTTTTTATCAGAAAAAGAGAAGGTTAAACTACTTATGAATGAACTTAAGGAAATTTATTTTAGTTTTGAAAATTCAGAAATTGAAAAGCAAAGATTTGGAATTCAAAATGCAACCGAAAATCTCCAATCTATTTTAACTATTGCATTAGAAAAGAAAATCTTAGAAGTAAATGATGAATTATATAACCAACTCTCTGAATTGCATCAGAGAATATCTAATTTAACTCAAAAGATCCCTAAAATTTCCCTTAGAGATTGGTCAAAATATATCTATGAAATTGAAAAAATATTTTTAACTTAGCTTTATTACTCTTTTAATCTGTAAAAATTGAATTCTCTCTTCTATTCATATTATCTTATGACTCCTTAAATTATAGATATATATTTAACAAAATATACATCTGCTAAATTATCTGCTTTTGTTATTTTATATATTGGATGATAAAACCATTT
>JAHLWJ010000525.1 GCA_019057975.1 Promethearchaeota archaeon
TTTTTCTCGCTGATGAATTTGGGTTAAGTAATGTGATAGAACTGTCAATTGATAATACATTTTTGTGGATATCTTATGTAGTAATCATTCCATTAGAACAAACTCTTTTATTTCAAATATTATTTATTCTCAGTTTTATTGGGGCGACAATCTTAACTACTTACATATTATTGTATCAACGAATATTAAAATATCCAAAACCTGTAAGAAAAGTTAGAAAATATAAAAAAACACTAAGAAAAAAGAAAATTCCTGGAATCCCTATTTTAAATCGTGAATTGGCTTTTAGGGGTGCCTACAGAAGAGAGATGACAAAAATTTCTGATTACTACAAAGGAAAACCTATAATTCACAAGGGGGAAGAGATATCAACGAGAATTAAACCTTCGGAACCAATAGAGAAAAAACTTGAACAAGATCAATTAATTAAGAAATCATTGGAACACAAAGAAGAATTGGATAAATTAATAGCAGATTCAGATAAGAAATAATGAAATTTTTACAATAATAATTCTCTTTATTTTATTCTTAACAAAAATTAGTTTTTAGGAAAGCTAAAACTACTGCATCATGATAAGTTCCATGAAAGTTTAGGTATCTTTTTAATATTCCTTCTTGTTTGAATCCACATTTTCCAAAAAGATGAATAGAATTTTGGTTATCAGATGCTATGTGCGCTTCAAGCCGATTTAGTTTCAGGTGATTAAATGCAATAATTTTAATAAGATTTAAAGATTTTCTACCATATCCTTTATTCCAGTTTAATTTGTTTATCCAAATTCCAACTTCAGCTCTATTATGCCTCCAATTTATATTCCAAATACTAACAGAGCCAATCTTAGAGACCTGAGGTTCTCTTAATTCGATTATGTAATTATATTGGGCATAGTGCTCCCAATATTTTATGTATCTTCTTACTAATCTTTTAGATTCCTCTAAAGTGTTTAAAGGACCTAAAGATAAATAAGTAATTAGATCCTTTTTATTTAAGTTATTAAAGAAAAATTTTGAATCATTTTTCGTTATTTTTCTAAGATAGACAGTACCATTATTAATTTCTTCAATAACTTCAATTTCAGAAACCATATTTTCAGAACTATAAGTGCTTATATAATATTATAGCTAATTTTTATTAATTTATTAAAAAAAAAGATTAAAAAAAAGATAAAAATTACATCCCACCTGTAAATTTGGGCTCTCTCTTCTGTAAAAAGGCCATAATACCTTCATTCACATCTTTAGATCCCGAGTTTACTCCGAAGCCAAGCATTTCAAATATGTTGCCAATTTGTATAGGTACTTGGGTTCCAAATTTTACAGCTTTCTTGATGCAAAATAGACTTGTAGTTGCTGCATTTCCCAGCACTGATGCTTTTTCATGAATAAGGTTTTCAAATTCATCTCCATCATTACATAAAAAGCTAACATAGCCCCAGTTACTCATAGTTTCTGCAGCTTCTCTCTCACCAAAATAACACATTTTCATTGCTCTTGCTAATCCAATATGTCGTGCCATCCTTTGAGTCCCTCCATTGCCAGGAAAAATTCCGCGTTTAATTTCTGGAAAACCAAAAAATGATCTTTTGGTAGCAATTACAACGTCACAAACAAGAGTTAATTCGCATCCCCCTCCGAAGGCATATCCATCTACTGCGGCAATAACAGGTTTTGGAAATGATTCAATTAAAGTATAATACTTATGCTTTTGTTGCATAGCCAAAGCCATGTGAGAAGGGATATTCGGTTTTAACCCTTTGCCCATTCCCGCAGATAAATCAGCACCAGCGGAGAAAGCAGCTTTCTTGGTAATATTTTTAGTTCCTCGAAGCACTATACATCTTATACTACTATCAATTTCAAACTGTTCCATAGCTTCATAGATTTCTCTTAGGGTATCAGTTGTCAAAGCATTCAATTTGTCTGGTCTATTAATAGAAATAACGGCGTAATTTCCTTCTTCATTTTTTTCTACTAAAACATCTTTAAATTCTTTTTCTGACATTATTTTCAACTCTATTTAGGTTTATTTTCTTAATTTGTTTTTTCAATCTTAAACTATGTTTTTTTAAGATAATTAGTAATATATTTTTTATAATTAAAAATTTTCAAATCAAGATTTCTTTATCTATTTGAATAAATAGATTAAAATTAAAAAAAAGAAAAAGAAAAAAGAAAAAAAATAGAAATTAATCCATAAAGGCTTATTTCATTTCAGTCCATTTGCCATTTGCCAGCAGTTCGCAAGGTTTAAAATATTCTTTTCCTGTAAATTCTACAAGTTCCTCTAATACTTCGACTTGTTTTGACCAGGTGTTCACATTTGGGGCCATAGGACCCGGCATATTCATTCCTGCCATTAAAGTGTCATCTATTACTTTCCAACTTGTTGTAACTCCCTCTTCTAAAACACGACAAGCTTCATTTAACATAATAGCAAGGGGATATTTTAGTTTATATAATCTTGCTTTTCCAGCACTTTTATCGGGTTGAGGTCTACCTTTAGTCCAATCTCGAAATCCTTGACCAGTTTTAGCTCCTAATTTTCCTTCGTTAAATAAATTAGTTATTACTTTGCCAGGAGCAAAATCGGGAGAAAGTGTTTGAGAGTAATACATCTGTCCATGGTACAACACATCTATTCCCACATAGTCAGCTAATACTGTCATAGACATAGGACCCCCTCGAGAATCGTTGTCAAGCTGATCCCAAGAAAGACCTTCTGCCTCAGCTTTATCAAACACATAATTTTGATAAATTTGAGCTGGAGCGGTGACTCGATTGCAAATGAATCCTGGTCTATCTTTTAAAACCTTTGGAACATACCTCTTTCCTCTGAGACATGGTATAGTTTCTGCAAATTCAATACCTTTGTTTACGCTTTCGTCGGAAGAATTATCACTATATATAACTTCTATTAAACGCATGAGTGGGACCGGATTAAAGAAGTGCATTCCTATACATTTATCTGGTCTTCCAGAATCCTTTCCAATATCAGTAATACTCATGGTTGATGTATTTGAAGCGAGAATGCAGTGAGATGGAGAATTTTCACCAGCAGTTTTGAAGACTTCTTTCTTAACATCCATTTTTTCCACTACAGCTTCAATCATAATATCAGCGTCCTTAACGGCAGAAGCTAAATCTGTTGATTTTTTACAATTCGCCATTAAACTAGCGGCAGTAGCACCCTCAGGTAAACTTCCTTTGGTTTCTAGCTTTTTCATTCCTTCATCTATTTTACCCCAACCTTTGTCCACAAATTCATCTTTTATATCGACAAGAGTAACATTGTATCCTGCAAGTAATGACATTTGGGCAATACCATGGCCCATTTGGCCAGCACCAATTACTACAACATTTTTTATATCTACCATATTATTTTCTCAACTTTTTTTAGTTTAAATTAAATTTTATAATGTTAAAGTTAATTTTTGTAATGTTATATTTTTTTTTAATCTTTGACATTTTGTATTTCAAAAGGAATCAT
>JAHLWJ010000526.1 GCA_019057975.1 Promethearchaeota archaeon
ATTTCATCGCATTTATAACCCTATCAACTGCTATTATATAAGCACCAAGTCGGTTGTGAGTATTATATTCTTTTGTTTTCTCAATAGTTTCATGGTATGCTTTAGTCATCGTATGGTCTAAAGATGTAAGTACCTCTTCTTCAGACCAAAAGTATTGATAATAACCTTGAACCATCTCTAAATATGAAACAGTAACTCCTCCAGCATTGCATAAAAAATCAGGAATTACGAGAATCCCATTATTAAATAAAACTTCATCTCCTGCAGGCGTAGTTGGTCCATTTGCAAGTTCTGCAAGGATTTTACAATTAATATTTTCTGCGTTTTTTCGTGTTATAACATTTTCTAGCGCAGCAGGAATTAGTATATCACATTCTAATTCTAATAATTCCTCATTTGTTATCTCTTTTGCATCTTTTAAACCTAAAACTGTTGACGTTTTCTCTTTTTGAACAATAACCTTACTAGGATCAATACCATTATTATTGTATATTCCTCCTTTCGAATCAGATACCGCAATAATTTTACAATTATAATCGTCTGTTAAGATCTTAGAAGCCCATGATCCTGCATTTCCAAATCCTTGTATAACAACTTTTGCACCATTTAAACGTAATCCAATGTCTTTTGCGGCTTCTCTAATACAAAAAGCCCCTCCTTTAGCAGTTGCTATTAAACGTCCTGCACTACCTCCTAAAGGTAAAGGTTTTCCAGTAATAACTGAGGGCGCGTGATGGCGTACGATCATCTCGTACTCGTCTTGCATATATGCCATAATCTGTGGATTAGTATAAACATCTGGGGCCGGAACATCAATATTTGGGCCTATAAAATCAGCGAGTTGCCTTATATAATTTCTAGCAAGCTGTTCAATTTCCCTGTTAGTTAATTCTTTTGGGTTTACAATTATTCCCCCTTTAGCACCACCTAGAGGGATATCAACGCAAGCAGTCTTCCAAGTCATCCATGCAGATAAAGCTTTAACAAGAGATGCGCTTTCATCAGGATGCCACCTGATACCCCCTTTCATAGGTCCTCTAGCGGAATTATACTGAGATCTAAATCCTTTAAAAGCCTTTAATGAACCATCATCCATTTTCATAAGGATTTTTACTTCAACAAATCTTTCCGGTTCACTCAATGCGTTATAAACATCACTAGACCAACCACTAATTTTACAAGCCCCATAAAGTTGTTTTTGAGAGATCTTAAAAGGATCTAATTCTTCAGTCATTTTAATCTCGCTTATAATATTTTTTTTTTAAAATATAAATAATTTTCTCTTATTTAAAATAAATATAGTATCGGTCTCTTGAAGGAATTTTTAAAGAAATACATATAATTTCTTTTATTAATTAAATTTTTGACTTTATATATCGATTTATTGCTTTAGCTGCTTTACGTCCAGCACCCATAGCACTTATAACGGTTGCAGATCCTGATACAATATCACCACCAGAGAAAATATCTTCTAAGTTCGTTTTTCCACTCTCATCAACTTGGATATAACCCCTTTTATTTAATTTTAATCCTGAAATAGAATCTGTAAAAATTGGATTAGCAAGAGTACCTATAGCTAAAATTACCGTATCACATTTTATTAAGAATTCTGAATTTTCAATAGGAATTGGTCGTCGTCGTCCTGATTGATCATATTCTCCTAATTTCATTTTTATTAATTCAATTTTTTCCACGCTGCCTTCTTTATCTCCTAAAATTTTCACAGGATTAGTTAGAAATCTGAATTCTATTCCTTCTTCAACAGCATGATGATATTCTTCTTTTCTTGCAGGCATTTCAGTTTCACTTCGCCTATAGATGATCATTACTTTTTCAGCTCCTAATCTTAATGCCACACGTGCAGAATCTAGAGCCGTGTTCCCGCCACCAATAACAGTAATAGTTTTACCGATTTTTACTGGGGTATCATATTCTGGAAATTTGTATGCTTTCATTAAATTAGTTCTAGTAAGGAACTCATTTGCTGTAAGAACTCCATTTAAATGTAATCCCGGAATTTTATTCATCATGGGTAAGCCAGCGCCTACGCCAATGAAAAATGCTTTAAAGCCCATATCTTTTAAATCATTGATAGTTAAAGTTTTTCCAATAATCATATTATATTCAATTTTTACACCTAACATTTTCAAAGTCTCAATTTCACCCTCAACAATTACTTTAGGAAGTCGAAATTCTGGAATACCATAAACAAGTACTCCTCCTCCTGTATGAAACGCTTCAAAGATGGTTACATCGAATCCATATCTAGCAAGATCTGCGGCACAAGTTAGTCCTGCGGGACCTGAGCCAATAACTGCAACTTTTATATGATTAGGTGCCTCACAATCGGGACATTCTTTTAATTGATTTTTTATTTCCCAATCTGCTAAGAATCTCTCAAGAGCCCCGATCGCAACCGGTTCCCATTTTTTACTAAGAATACATACTTTCTCACACTGATTTTCTTGAGGACAGACTCTACCACATATAGCAGGTAATATATTATAATCTTTAATGCTCCGAATTGCTTCTAAATAATCATTTTCTTTAATTAGTTTAATAAATTTTGGAATATCAATATTAACAGGGCATCCATCAATACATTTAGGCTCAGCACATTGTAGACATCTCTCAGCTTCTTTTTTAGCCATTTCTTCAGTAAACCCTAAGGCTACTTCTTCAAAATTATCTATTCTAATATTAGGGTCTTGTTCTGGCATTTTTTGTCGTGGTGGAATTTTAGCCATTATAATCTGTCTCTTTATTATTTTTAATTTTTTTCAATTTCTTTTAAAAGCCTACATTCTTGCTTATAAAGATCAAAAGATTTCTTCTCAAATTCAGTAAATCGTTTTTCTCGGTTTAATAGGATGTCAAAATCAACCATATGACCATCAACATCTGGACCTTCAACACACGCAAAATGGATTTCTCCATCTTTTGAAGGGAATCGACATCCTCCACACATTCCTGTTCCATCTACCATAATAGTATTTAGTGATACGAGTGTTTTTACCCGGGGCAAACCTTCAATTCCACTTGTCATTAATACCACATTTTTCATCATTATCATAGGTCCAATCGCAATAACTAAACTTATTTTTTCTTCCGAAAGTAATTTTTTTAAGGGCTCAGTTACAAAACCTTTCATTCCTTCACTTCCATCATTTGTAGTAATTATTAGTTTATCACTTACAGCCCTCATTTTGTCTTGCCAAAATAATAAATCCTTTGTACGAGCACCTAATATTGAAATAATTGTGTTACCTGCTTCTTTAAGTTCCTTAGCTTGTGGATAACATGGTGCAATTCCAACACCCCCACCTATAATTACAATTGGATTTTCATATTTTTTAATATGGATTTTATTTCCTAATGGACCTACTACATCTAATATCTCATCACCTTTTTCTTGATGAGAAAGGAGTAATGTTGACTTGCCAACTATTTGAACTACAAGTGTAATTGTGCCTT
>JAHLWJ010000527.1 GCA_019057975.1 Promethearchaeota archaeon
CACTTAGGAACTGATTTTCTCGACGATGATGAGCTATGGCACATTTATTTTGAAGTAGTAAAGTAACTCGAAAATTGAGTGTAGGATTAGGATGAATGGTCAATAAATAATAGAAATTGAACATAACTGCCCCTTGTGTGGGGTTAAAGCCTATTAAAAAATAACATTTTAAAAATTAAAAAAAAAGTGGAAAAAATATGGAAGATAGTTTAGAATTTAATCAGTTAATAACGGAATTTCACATTGAGCCTGAAGTAATTAAATACTGTTATCAATGTAGCAAATGTTCTGATAATTGTCCTGTAACTAAAGTCACTTCAGACTTATATACGGATACAGGATATAATCCTAGAGGAAATATCTTAATGACTCTTTTAGGACATAAAGATTCACTCCTTGAAGGAGATGAATTAAAGATTTGGGGTTGCACAGTCTGTGTTACTTGTGATGAAGTGTGTCCACAAAACATCGAACTTACTGAGATTTTTACATTTCTAAAAAATCAAAGTATTGCTCTAGGAAAAGGTCCAGAATATATTTATTCCCAAGCAAAAGCTGTTTTCGAAAGTGGTAAAGCTATACCCCCACAATCTGCAATTGAGAGAAGAAGAGAACAATTGGGTTTACCAAAAGTAAGTGCACCAGATATAATTGAAGTACAAACATTGCTAAAAAATATGAGTATCGATAGGAAATTAAAATAATATAAAAGTAAGAAAAAAATGACAGAATATAAAATATTTGAAGGTTGCACGATTGGTAATAGAATTCCTTTTATCGAAGCCGCTTCGATGAAGGTTTTCGATAAAGTGGGAATCGAAACTTCGCAAACGAACTTCTCTTGCTGCCCTGATCCTACGGGTATGAAATCGTTTGATAACGACGTTTGGTTAACACTTGGTGCGAGGAATCTGTGTTTAGCTGAAGCTGAAGGAAAAAACATTATTTCTCTTTGTAATGGATGCACAAACACACTCAGAGGAGTTCAATATCAACTAGAACATGATTCATCAAAGATGGATAAGGTTAATAGAGAACTTGCTAAGATCGGGAAAGAATATAAAGGTACACAAGACATTTTGCATTTCGTAGATGTACTGAGCGATAAATTAGACAAGGTCAAAGAGGCAATAACTAAACCACTTGAAGGTCTGAGAGTTGCGGTCCATCCTGGTTGTCATTATATGCGGCCTGCAGAATGGATGGAATCAGACGACCCAATGAGACCAACTACGCTAAAGAAACTCGTAGAAGCAAGTGGAGCAACGGTTATTGACTATGGTGAGGAAATCTTATGTTGTGGGAACGCTGTAACTAACGCTTATGAAGAACATGGTTTTGCAAACTTAAAGATTAAAATGGACGCCATTAAAAATGCTGGTGTTGATGTAGTTGTAGTCAATTGTCCAGCGTGTTATCAGCAATTTGACACGAGACAACGAGATTTAGGTAAGTCATACGAAACTGAATACGGCATTCCAGTAATGTATATCACTGAGCTTTATGCTTTAGCAATGGGATTTAGTCCTGATGAATTAGGATTAAAATTTCACCGCATCAGATTATCTGGAATATTAGAAAAGATTGGTTTATAGACAATTAGAAAAATTTTACAATTTTTATTTCTCTTTTTACAAAATATCTGATTCTATTTTATAATACTCAGAAATGTTTTTGCCCTTACCAAGAATTGCATCTACCTTTTCAAGTTCTTCGGGTATATTTATTTCCTGTGGACATTTCTCTAAACACTCACCGCATTTAGTACAGAAAGAGGCATTTCCATTCGGATATTCTTTATTCAATTTTTTCTTCGATTTAGCTAATTTTTTATATCTTCGATTTATAAGGAAGGTCATTCCTCCTTTCTGCCCTGTATAAGCTACATTATTGAGAACTGCAAAATTTTCTGGTATATTGACGCCAGAAGGACAGGGCATGCAATATTTACATGCCGTGCATTGAATAAGAATGCTTTTGCGATAAATTTCTGCTAACTCTGTAATTATTTTATTATCTTCTTCATTTAATGAATTAATTCCAGAATTAGAAGCACTTTCAACATTTTCATCTACCATTTTTTTTGAACCCATTCCACTGAGGACCACAGCTACTTCGGGTTGATTCCAAACGTATTGTAGGGCCCAATCAACGGGAGTTCGCTGTTTTGATGCCTTTTTCATAATTTCTAAGGCTTCTTCTGGAGGGTTCGCTAATTTTCCGCCTTTAACAGGTTCCATTACCACAACTGCTATTCCTTTTCCATGGGCGTAATTTAAACCCTCGTGAGTTGCTTGGATAGCCGTATCCATGTAATTGTATTGGATTTGTGCTAGGTCCCAAGCGTAATATTCAATGATTTCTTTAAAAACCGGTAGTGTGTCGTGGAACGAGAATCCTATATTTTTAATAAGCCCTCTTTCTTTAGCTTCTTCCATCTTTGCCATTAAATTTAATTCTTTTACTTTCTTAAATGAATTTCTCGATAGACCGTGGAAAAAATAAGCGTCTAAGTAATCTGTTTGAAGGCTTTTTAATTGTTGGTTGAGATATTTGTAAAAATCTTCCGTTTTTCGGACAAGAAACATCGGTAGTTTGGTAACGAGGAAAACTTTTTCTCTATATCCGTCCTTTAATGCCTCCCCTAATACTTTTTCGCTTGCCCCAAGACCGTAAATCCAACCAGTATCAATGTAATTTATTCCTTTGTCAATACCATAGCGAATTAACTCTATTGATTCGTCCCAATCTACTCGAGGTAAGATTTTCTTTGTAGGGAGACGCATGGCACCAAATCCAAGTGCAGATACATTCCAGTCTATAGATCCTAATTTTCGATATTTCATTTTATCCCCTATTTTCTAAATTTTTCAATAAAAATATTTATTTTTACATTTCCACGTCTATGCTCTTCAAATGAAGTAAATTAGTAATTAATATAATTTTTATGAACTTTTGGAAACAAATTTTTCTTTTATCAAAATTACTCAATTATTGAGGTGAATTACTTTTTTTATAAATGAACCTTCAAAAAAAATACCTATTCTGGCAGAGACAGATGTTTTGGTTGTTGGTGGAGGACCTGCAGGTCTTTCTGCTGCTATAGCTGCAGCTCGAGAAGGTGTCAATACCTTATTAGTAGAACGCTATGGTTGTTTTGGCGGTGTAATAACCCAAGCAATGGTAGGAACTCTTGCTTGGTATCGTTATGTAAAAACCATAGATGCCGGAGGATTAATTAAAGAATTCGAACTTAAAGCAAAAGAAATGGATGGGACGATTAATACATTTAATGAAAAAATAAAAACTACAGATATAGGAAAATTTCTGGAAAATAAAGGTATATTAATGAATGGAGTTCCGACTTATGAAATTTTGGACACTGAAATTTTTAAAGTTCTAGCTGATGATTTGCTACAGGAGGCTGGAGTAACCCCTTTACTTCATTGTCAAGCTGTTGACACTATTAT
>JAHLWJ010000528.1 GCA_019057975.1 Promethearchaeota archaeon
TAATATACTTAATATCTATTTGTAAATTATTTGAAAACGACGAACAAAGGAATAAAAGTCGGAGAATAAAAGAGCTAAACCCTAAACCGTTAAAAAATGTCGATGTAGATAAATTAACAAAACAGGACATCAATAACTATTTGAATTGTAAATGGTTTCTTAATTTGTCGAACGCTACCAAGAATCAACATTTAGTTAAAGTCAAAAAATACTTGAAATTTTCAAATAGAGAGGATTTAATAGAAGCACTTGGGAATAAAAGATTTAAAGAGAAGAAAAATACTAAAAGAATTAAAAGAGAATTAAAGTCTTTAGGCATAAAACAAAAGCCAAGAATAAAATTAAATAATTAAATCCAAAACTTAATTTTTTTTCATTATACTTGAGCATTATAAAAATGTATTAAGGAAATTTAATTACATACAAAAACTCTTTAATTAGATTGATTATTTCGAAAAACTGGATTTAAAAATAATGATTTAAAGATTTTATAGAAATGGAAACAAGCTGAATAATTTTTTTTTTTCAATAAATTGCTTTATATTATCAGTAATTCTTTTTTTGTTTTTGTTGTTTTTTTTCTAAAAGTTTTTTTATGTTTTCATTATATTTTTGCTTATCTTTTTGTCTTCTTAATATACTGTTTATTAAAAAGATTAATATTCCTCTAATGATTTGAGCATCTTCTAAGCATTCTTCATCTGTTTTTCCATGTATACCTTCACTTAATATATTATATAATATTTTTAAGGGATTACCTTAATCTGATATTTAAATTAATTATATTATAATATGACATCCTCTAACATGAAATTATAATACTGATAGAAATATTTATAAACCCATTTTAGCATTATTATTCTGGTATAAGATATTAGTTTATAATTAAATATTACAATGTTACAAAATTACAAATTATGAATAACGAAAATAACAAACTAAAGAAGAGAATTATTGAAGAGATGATTGTAGATCATCAAAATATTCTGGAGAAACATTTTGATTTGGCAAAACAATTCATAAATATATCAACTGAAGGTGTTATCAATATTATATCAGAAAAAAAATTCTCAACAGAAGAAAAGATTTTACTTTATCTAGTTGGAAAGTTATATGCTAAAGAAGCGGGTGTAGTTTCTACCGAAGAAGTAGGATTTAAAGAATTAATGGATAATTTAGGCATAGTAAAAGGAACTATTTATCCCATTATTAAAAGACTTCGAGAAAAAAACAAAATAAGTCAAAGGAAGCAGGGAAAATTAACATATATTACTATACCAATGAATCTAGTAGGAAAATTCTTATCTGAAATGAAATAATCATATCTAAATGAATAAATGAGGTGGAATTTTTGCCAGAAATAGAAAATTTTGAAGAAGTTAGCCAAAAATTAGAAGACCACGAAAAAAGAATCATTAAGTTAGAAAAATTAATTGCTAAAGGAATTGAGGACAAAAAATTGGAGAAAAAATTATCTATTCGAGAGTTTTTATTGTCAAAAAAGTTAAAAAGTGATGTAGATACGACTTTAGCGATTGGTTATTTTATGGAAAAATACGCTAATATAATATTTTATAATGTAAGTGATTTTGAAAAATATTTTAATAAAGGGAAAGTAAAAATGCCTAAAAATCTTAATTTAGCAATTTATTCAAACATAAAGAAGGGATATATGTCGGAAGTAGAGGAAAAGAAAAATAGTTTAAAATGTTGGTGTCTTACTCAAAGCGGAGTAAAATTTTGTGAAAACAATTTTAAGAAGGAATAAAATTAGGATGGAAGATATAATAAACCAGTTAAAAGCATTAGATTTTTCTGAATTTGTAGATTTTTCTAATTTAAATAAGATATCTGATAAATCGTTATGGATTTTATGGGTATGTAAAGAAAAATTAGGGTTGAAAAAATTAAATGCTTCACAAATAAGTTATATATTCAAAGAAGTAAAAGAATTATCTATTGATAAAAGAAAGATAACAAATGCATTTAATCGACTTGGAGATAAAATCTACACATATAGAGATAATGATATATTATCTTATGAAATAATGCAACCAGGTAAAGATTATTTAATGTCAGTTTCAAAACAAGATTCTATCAATTTATTATATTTTGAACCTGAAAAAAAGTTCTCGAGTAAAAGACAGTTAGCTAAAAATATACTAAGTAAATTAAAAGGAGTTCTAAAATTTGTTGATCCATATATAGATATAAGAACCTTAGATATTTTAAAAGATTTAAAAAATTCAGATATAAAAGTCCTAAGCAAACTATCAAATTTAAAAGAACCAAAGAAAAGTAGATTTTTAAGAGAATTAACAGATTTTGTAAATGAAAAAAAGAATTTTCAATTTAGAGATTATAGTAGCAAGGATTTACATGATAGATACATAATTAGTCAAGATTCAATTATCTTAATCGGGCACAGCATCAAAGATTTAGGTGCTAAAGAATCATTTGCTGTTGTTATGAATAAAGCGACTAACATTGATATTTATGAAATTTTGAATTCAAATTTTAACGATAGATGGAATCTTTCAAATTCTATTCCATAAGAATAAATATAAGTTATATTACATTACATTTAAGTCAAAAAATAATAAGTTAAAGGGAGGAGAGAATGAGTAATAATTATCGAATTAGATTTAAGAAAGGAGTAATTGAGTTTGAAGTAGAGGGAGATAAGGAATTTGTGGAAACAAAGTATGAAGAATTTAAAACTGAGACAGAAAATATACCAATCTCTAATACTGAGAATACTGAAATCTTAACAGGTCAAGAAGAACAATCAATCTTAAAAAATCATTCTATTCAAAAAATCTACAAAAGTTTATCATTAAAAACAAACTTAGATCGAATTTTATTCTTTGGTTATTGGATATCAAAAGCAGATGGTAAAAAAGAATTTTCAATTGATGATAATATAGAATATTTTACCAAATTTAGTCTAAGTAAACCAACATATCCTAAAAGGGACTTCCTTAAATTAGTTAATAAAAGAGGGTATTTAATTATTGGAAGTAATGAAGATTTATATTCGATATCGTATGATGGTATAAATTATATTGAAGAAAAGTTAAATAAATTGGAAGTTAAATAACATAATTATAGAAAATGCTTTAGATTATGATGATATCAGTTCTAATGATATAATTCCTTAATATAATTTTATGTATTTTTTTTCTTTTCCATTTTATTTAAGATCAAGAACAAATCTATCAAAATTGGAATGTAGATTCAAAACTCTTATGGGAAATTAATTTTTTCGCGAAGATCATAGTTTTAAGAAACATCTATTTCTTTTTGAAAATTCTTTTTTCTCATAGGAAAAGTGTGTTTTTCTTTTTATCAAAATTTAAAAATGCTAAGTACACTAAAATTATAATAAAATCACATATAACTAAAATAAATTTTATTTAATTTATATTATAAAAATTCTATTATTATTTTATATAACTTTACA
>JAHLWJ010000529.1 GCA_019057975.1 Promethearchaeota archaeon
AATAGCAGAAGATAAGAAGGTTCCCCCCATTACGATTAATTCGATTTTATCAACCGTATGACCTATCGCTTCTAAATCCTCAATTCTACTTTTAACTTGTCTGTAAGCATCATAATTATTGTGAATAGATCTCATCGCAGCCGGTTCTTGACCCGTATATGATTGAGCTACTTTTTTTCCAGGCTGAGAATCTTGTCCGGGACAATATATACAAGTTCCAGGACAAGGAAGAGGTTTGGTCATAATAGCTATAACTGACACTCCAGATAAAGTTCTAGTTTTTCGTCTTTTAAGGATTGGTGTTATAACTTGCTTTTCTTCTTCTGTAGCCATACCTAATATTGTAGCATTCTTTATTACACCAGCATATGAAAATTTTTTTGCGAACTTAGCTTTAATAGTTGTTATTTTTGACTTATTTGTTTGAGGATGAGTGATGAGAAAATCTATCGTTGCTCTAGCAATTTTTTTTATTTTATCAGCACTACTTTCTTCTGAATATGTCATTAAATTCAAGGGTAGTTACTTTTTTAGAAAAACTGCATTTATAATCAATAGAATCTTCCATCTGTCTTAAAATTTATTGTTCAATTCATTAAATATGAAATTAAGAGCAATAAGAATTGTAGATTTTAAATATTAGATTAAAATTTGTAGTTTTGAAAAAATATATTTTTATAATTGTTTACAATAGGGTATGGCACACGAAGCGGCGCGAGTTACACACAACCTGGTGACGTATGACAGGCAGATTATTATCAGATAAAAAGAATAGGCAACCAATAATAAATAGGCAATACCCTGGGGGTCATTACCTTCAATATTTTCTATGTATTCACCAATAGGTCCAAATACAACACTTATTTGGCATAAAAGGTGATTATTACAGTGGACATAACCCATATGTACAATAGCGCAGATTCCTTCTTAATTTCCTTGATAAAGCTCATTACTCAACACCATTAATTTTAAGGCTTCTTTGTTTGGATTTAGAAGAATTAAAGATATTAGCCTTTCTAGGATTATTAAATTTTTATTTTTATAATGATTTTTTAAAAAATGTAATTATTGATGAGTAGGGGGGGTTTCCAGCGTTGCATAATATTTATATATATACAACGTTACAATTTTTGTGTAGATGAATAATTTTTAGAAGTGAAATTAAAAATGAAAAAACCACAAATCTATAAAATATGTGTTTTTGGAGAAAGTGGAGTGGGAAAATCCACGTTATTAAGTAAATATTTTAGAGAAACTGATAATGAAAGTTTAGGTGCCCCCCCAAAATTAACTTTAGGAGTAACATTCTATCAGAACACATTAAAAATAGATGATGTAGACTTAATATTGCATGTTTGGGAACTCACAGGTGCAGAAAAATTTAAGGATCTTAAAATAAAAAAAACAAAAAGGGAAGGTAAATTAAAAAAACCACGACCTTATTTTGAACCTTTTACTGTAGGTGCTGCGGGGGCGATATTTGTTTATGATATAACCGATAAATCTAGTCTAGTCGATTTAGAATGGTGGCTAAAATTATTTAAAAAAACCAAAAGAAATGTGAGTATTCCGATTCTAATGGTTGGAACTAAAGCAGATCTTCAAGATGAGAGGGAGATCTCTATCGAACATGCTAATAAGTTAGCCTCCACAAGAAATCTGATCGGAGCGATAGAAATATCTTCAGAAAATGAAAAAGAAATAGGAGATCTTTTTAATAATTTTGCGAAAATAATTAAGAGAGTATATCCTAAAAGGCATTTTGTAGATGTTTTTCGGAATGAATTAGATATCAGAATATTCATATTACTGAAAATCTATAAGGAATTAAGCCTTAAAGAAATGTCCTATCATACAGGTAAAAGTAAAGCACAGTTTTCTCGTCGTACAAGAGATTTAATTCGATTGGGACTAATTCAATCATACACAAAAGAGGATGAGGTACAACCCGGCAATATCAAGAGAAAATATTATAAGTTAAGTAAAGATTTTGATTTGCTATTGGAGAAAAAGGAATTTGATTTAGAAAAAGCAATAAAAGAGAATAATTGGGAACCTCTTCTGGCAAATATACCTAAATTCTCTTATGAATATAAAAAACTCAAGATGATCTCAGACCATATAAATAGTTATTTAGAAGCAACAGAGAGTCACCTCTTAACTTCTGTGGCAATGGAAGAATTACCAATGATTGACATCATTAATGTACTTATGGAAGCACTGGAGAACAACTTGATACATTATCACTTCATATCTGAGAAGCAGTATGAAAAAGTTAAGGCAATAAGCTTAGAGTTTAATTCAAAACTAGAAGAGATTTTAAAAAATGATGATAGCCCGGTAAAGCCTTATTTATACATGGATATCCTTCTAAATATGTTAGGAATTATTAAACATGGTAATAAAACAAGCCAATATATATTAGGGCTCCGCCAAGCGGCGAAAAAAACTCAGAAATCAATCTAGTGGTATCTTTTTACCAGTAAAATTTCGGGTAAATTTCCCAAAATCCACAATTTTTTTTAACTCATCCGAATTAAAGACGGGTCCATCTTTACAAACTAACAGTCCTTTTGGGTCTAGAGCGCATAATCCACATAGTCCACAGCCGCATCTCATAATACGTTCGAGACTTGCATAAAATTCGGTATTATTCTTTTCACATATTTGAAATAGTTTATATAGCATTACTTCTGGGCCACAAGAATATACAATGGTATTTTTAAAATCCTTTTGTGAGAAATCTTTTATAAGGTTTTCAAAAATCTCTGTTGCAAATCCTTCTTCACCGTAGCTTCCATCATCTGTACAGACGTGAAATTTTGAATCTTCCCGGTCATACTCATAAAATTCATCCATATATAGTAAATCACTTTCAACTTTAGCTCCTTGTACCGCTTTAAAAGTATAACCAGAGGTTTTCAAGTGATTGGCAAGAAATCTAAGAGGTGCCATTCCAATTCCGCCTCCCACTAAAAATATATTATAATCTTTATGGGGGGGTATATAAAAGCAATTTCCTAAAGGTCCTCTTACACCAATATAATCATTAACCTTCAATTCATGCAAAGCTTCAGTACATTCGCCTACATTTTTCACGGTAATTGCCCAATTCCCCGCTTCATCACAGGCTGAGATTGACATTGGTACCTCATCGACTCCTGGAACCCAGATCATAACAAATTGTCCTGGTTTTGGTTGGGTCCCCGTCATTTTAAAAATAATTGTTTTCACGCCTTCACAATCATTAATAATACGGCTTATTTTTACTGTCTGTATAGTATTCTCAGTCAAAATCGGGCACCTCTTGAGTTTTGAACTGATGAGCTAAGCCTTTAATATCATTTATGGATTTAAATCCATTATCCTTAAGATATTGAGTTATTCCATGATTAATTTTAGTAATAATTTCGGTTCCTTTATAGAAAGCTGTACCAATTTGTACTGCTGAAGCT
>JAHLWJ010000103.1 GCA_019057975.1 Promethearchaeota archaeon
TACATTCTTATATTGATTAATTTGGGATTTCTAATAATAGTTATTGAAAGTATTATGGGATTAACAGCCCACTCATACATTTTTCCAATGATCATTTTATACTCGTTATTTATCAGTTGCTGATCACAGGTGATTGTTGAAGATATTTTGTGTTCTGTACTTGCTTTAGTATAAACTCCGCTAAATCTGCACGAGATATCCGCATCCCCACCTCGCCCTTACCAAGATAGCCGACTCTGAATTCTCCTGATTTTGGGTTATTGTTGAGGGTGGTCAAGCGTAAGATCGTCCAATCTAGATCGGACTTGCGTACGGTTTCTGCGACACTAATTATCTCTTTGTATGCTGCACGTATCGTAAGCTTAACGAAATTAACTAAAACCTTTGCCTTGAAATCAGGCATGTCGTTCGGATCCTTAGCACTCAAGGTTGAGGTTATAATTAATCTGCGCACACCATATTTATTCATCGCAGTAATAATGTTTTGAATTCCTTGCGTGATTGGTTTCTCCTTTGAGCCACCTCGTGGTCCCAATACACTAATGACCGCATCTGCACCACTAACTGCATGTTCAATCATCGTTTGGTCAGCTAACTCCCCTTCCACAATCGTTAGGTCTTTATGCATAAAGCTGAGCTTGGATGGGTTACGAACATACGCTACAACATGGATTCCTGCTGCAAGCGCCTGTTCAACAAGTTGTTTACCTGTTCTACCGGTTGCTCCAAAAATAGTGAGTTTCAATTTTTTCCTCTTTTATTTGAATTTTAAAGTTTAATTTTATAATGGAACTTATGAGATCTTCTAAAAAAATTTGTTTTAATTTTTTAATTTTGTTATAAATATCAGTAAAATTAAGATATAGTAATTTTTAAATTTTAAAATAAAATTAAAATGATATAAATTTAATTATTAGAGATTATAGTTTCGATAATTTTCCCATCTCGCATTTTAAACATTCTTTCAGCAAGAGCACCAATCATAGGATCGTGAGTGACCATTAAAATAGTTTGATTAAGCTCTAAATTAAGTTCTCGAAGTAATTTAACTATTTCCATACCCATTTTAGTATCAAGTTCACCTGTTGGCTCATCAGCGATTAAAATGGAAGGTTCATTACATAGAGCTCGTGCAATCGCAACCCTTTGCTGCTCTCCTCCTGAAAGTTCTGAAGGAAGATGATCTTTCTTCTCACTTAAGCTTACAAGATCAAGAAATTTATTAACATTTCTTTCAATTTCGTGTTTTTTTCTACCTGCAAAAAGCATTGGAAGCTCCACATTCTCATAAGCTGAAAGAACTGGTACTAGATTATAAAACTGAAAAATGAAACCAATTTCTTTAAGTCTTAAATTGGTGCGTTGGATATCATTCATATGAGCAACATTTGTTTTATTGATGTATACAACCCCACTTGTAGGATTGTCGAGAGCCCCAATCATATTTAAAAGAGTAGTTTTCCCAGAACCTGACGGTCCCATAACTGAAACGAATTCACCATTATTAACATCTATGCTGACACCATTTAAGGCCCTAATTTCAATCCCTTCAGTAATATTATAAATTTTAGTTAAATCAAAAGTTTGGATCATTGCATTAGGATTCATTGATTCGAAGTCTTCAATTTCTTGAAGTACCGAATTTAAAAACTGAATTTCTCTCCTCTTTTTAGTTTTCCCCATCTTTTATACCTCCAAGCTAGAATCTATATATTTCTTCAATTGGCATTCCTCCATTTTTTTCATCAGTAAATTCTCCATCTGTAAGTCTTATAATTCTATCTGCTACTTCTGCAATTCTTCTATTATGGGTAACCATTATAATTGATTCCCCAGCATTCTTTAAATCAAGGAACAACTTTATAATACTGGTTGTTGTTTCAGTGTCGAGCTCTCCGGTAGGTTCATCAGCAAGAATAATAAGGGGGTCATTAACTAAAGCCCTCGCTATTGTGACTCTTTGTTGTTCTCCACCAGACATCTGTGCTGGTAGATGATGCATCCGTTCCTCTAATCCAACCCGCTTTAAAAGATTTGTAACTTTTTCTTTTCGAATATTCGAATCCTTTTTATCTAAAATCATGGGAAGTTCCACGTTCTCATATGCTGTAAGAATTGGAAAAAGATTATAGAATTGAAAAATTAGTCCAATCTTATTCAATCGCATTTTTTTGTGTTGTTTGTTAGTCATTAGCATTATATCAAGTCCCATTCCTTCAGCATTAACATTATAGATGATTTTACCTGAATCTGGGTAATCAAGCGCTCCTAAACAATTTATCAAAGTTGTTTTCCCTGAACCAGAAGGACCTACGATTGCAATAAATTCACCTTTCCTAATTGTAAGATTAACTCTATTCAAGGCTGTGATTGTGGAATTAGCTATTCTGTAAGTTTTAGTGAGATCCTTTACAATAAGAATTATATCGGGGTCAATTCTAACCGCTTTTGCCGTTGCTCTTCTTTCTTTATTCATCCTCATTTTGCCTCATCTTTTTCTTTTTCACTGACATTTCCTAAACTTCTTTTAAATTATTAATATCAACTATCGCGTTCTCACCGCGTCTACTATATTCAAGTTTGCTGCCCATTTTGCCGGATATCGTGACCCCAGAATTACAGTAATTAAAACTATTGCTACAACACTAAAAATAGTTATCCAAGGTATCGTCCAAGTAACAGTTAGAAACCCTCCTGTGGGCATCGCGTTGACCATTAGAGAGCCCATAACTAAACCTCCAAATATACCTGTAATCACGCCAAGGAGTGCTAGAATCAGAGTTTCGCCAGAAATTGAGCGTATCACGCCTTTTTTACTTAGCCCTATCGACCTCAGCATTCCAATCTCTCTTCTACGTGCCATTGTTGTTAGTAAACTGTGTAGAGTAAGGCCAATCATGGCTATTATTATAGAAAAGATAAGCAATCCATTTGTTATGAAGGTCATTAAATTAAGTATAGTACTAAAAGTGGAACTTATAAAAGATTTTGTTAATGAAAATAGAATAAGATAACCTCGATCTTGGATGTAATTGATAATTATTTCTGAGACATCTTCATCGTGCGCTCCTTCTTCCAACCAGGTAAACCAATCATAAACATTTGTCCTTATGGCAAGATATAAACTTTTTAGGTCTATTATTGACCAATTTCCCTCTACCGATAGATCTTGCAATAACAAGTCTTTATAAGTTGATATATTTTCGGGGTGATCACAGTGAATAAGTACTGAAGTTATCACATCATTAGAATAATCGGATCCTCTATAATCAGGATATACAACATTTCTGGCTTTTTCGTAATTTAAGTAGATTGAATTTCCACTAATATCATATCCCGTTTCAAAACCAGCAAACCAATTGAATTTTTCTGTATTATATAATGTGGGTGCTTCAATAATTCCTATAATTTCAAATTTTGGCCATGTTGAGGGATCTATTGAATAAGCCGATCTTGCTACTCCAAATTTAAGATTATCAATAGTTAAATTATAGTTATTAGAGTATGTGGAATTATGACCTACAATTCTTAATTTGATATTATTCATTGGATCAACATATATGTGGTTTAGATCGAAAGTAAAAGAATTACTAGTCTCAACAATGTTTTTTATGGAGCCTAATTTTTCAAATGTATTAGTGTAAACATTAAATGCTTCCAAATCAAGCTCATCAACAGTGGAATTTAGTGATGTTTCAATTGTAACATTGATAGCCTTATAAATATAAGGTGTAAACAAACTTGTTGTAAGATTAAACGCAAGCCACTCTTGGTTACTCACAATTGATAGGTATATATCATCAGAGAGTAATAAATCAGCTGTACTACCTGAGATTGCGCTATAGTTATTCAAATCAAGTGCCGTAATGTATGGAAAATTTCCTGCGTAAATAGTATCTAATATAAATTCTTGTGGAAAAATGGTTATGTTATCACCGATTCCTATTGTAGGATTGAGCTTCATGAATGTTTCATCGACTACACATACATTTTGGGTAGTGTTTAGAAGTTCTTCCATAGTTTCTCCAAAAAATCCAGAACTTTTGTTAACAAGAGTATTATTTCCAAAATAAGAATCAGATTTTAGCTTTCCGCTTGAATTTGTATGAATTCCTGTGACTGAAGTTGTATAGTCAAGTATTGAGGCGTTAAATGATGTAAGTGTAAAGTAATCCATTCTTGTAGTATAATAATCAATTCCGTTAATGCCATTAAGTATCCCCTCAACAGTTGAGAAATTAAACCAATTGGTCTGAACCAAATCTAACATAGGATTCCCAGTTTGAGTTAATTGTCTGAATACCATATCGGTTCCTCCACCAGGTAGCTTTTTATTTGCAATCTCCTCGTAACTCTCCCAAGAAATAAACATATTATAAGTTTTACCTCCGCTTTGAAATCCAAGGATATCAAGAGATGAAAATCCTTGAAGAGTACTAATAATAGCTATAACACTCATATTTACTATAACTGTATCTTCTTGTACATTATAGTCATTACCATTAAGAATTGCAGTTAAATTTGCATAACTAATACCCAAGGAAAATTTTACAGATATTTCTTCGCCTACTTCAATGTTATAATCATTAGCAAAATTTTCCTCGATAACAATATTATTACCATCTTTGATTTCATCCATCATTTCACCAAGAGTCATTGTATTAGGGGAATTTATAACAGTAGTCAGATGTTCTTTAACCTTATCTGTGTCTAATACATTTATTGTAATAGAGCTATTATAATCACTATCAAGTAAGCTATGGCCAATCCAGTCACTTTCTATTTGAACTTGTGCATTTTGATGACTTACACCCATAACATCTTCTACTCCTGTCTGGTCTATTAGCCCATTTTCAAAATCCCTAGGGGTATTAAATGTATATACTCGAATATCCGCACCCATAAAGTCGTTGACAGTAGTAAACACTCCTGCTCTCATAGAATCCATCATAACGCTCATTCCTATAAGAAAGCTAGTTGTTAAAGCGATCATTACAAAAGTAAGAGCCGTTCTCTTTCGATGCCTTAAAATATTCTTTTCAGTTAATAATTTTGTCTTCCGAAGATATAGAGAAAACAAGAATACAAAGGCTTTATTAAATGGTTTTAGGCTAAGTGCTAATACCCAAATAATCCCAAACAAGATTAGAATGGGGGAAAACATCGATATTATCATATCTTCACCTCCTTCGGGTATGCCAAATCCAGTAAACTCGAAGTCGACTGTTCCAGAAGATGAAAACGTGAGCCAAAAACCTAAGACAATAAGCAAACTTCCTAAAAGAAAGAAAAGCAGTCTTCTCCAATATTGCTTTTTCTCCCTTTTAGACTTTTTTTCGATTGGATTTAAACACTCTATAATTGGTTTTCGACTTGCTTTCCAACTAGGGTAAATTGAAGCTATAAGGCAAGAAATCAGTCCAATTATAAATGTAAGTATTAGTGTTGATGGGTATAATGCAATTTGAAAACCTGAAATTGAAAATCCACCTAGTTGCGATGCTATACCCTGAATACCCTCAATTGTTACTGTAAATATTACTTGCGATATTAGGAGAGAAAGTAGAGTTCCAATTGATGCTCCAATCAACCCCATTACTGTACCTTGAGTTAGGAACAACTTAAATGTTTCAGATTTAGATGCTCCTATTGCTTGAAACATACCTGTTTCGTACTCTTGTTCTTTTTTAATAATATTAAAAATATTCATCATCAAAATGACAGAAAGTACTAATGCAATAATCCCAAACATCAAAAACATGGTACTCATAATATTCATTGTAGTTTCTATCATCACTAAATCGTCTGATTTTAAATCATTAACTCTCCAATCTCTATCATCATTAAGTGCATCTAAATTAGTTGAGATTTCTTCAAAAACGGATGAAATGCTGTATATATCGTCAACACCCACAACACCTAGATTATATTCACCGGAATGATCTTTTGAACCATCTACAAGTTCATGTGTATTATTTATATTTGCAAATATCCCTGGTCGTCCTAAATTCGTTGAAAAACCTAATGATTCTGCATCAAAATCGCGTGCTTCGCCAAGGTCTCGTATGATAGCAACTACAGTATATTCAAGCCATGTTCCTGTATCTAAAGGATTGTACCCTAGCTCTGTCCCGTTTACAGGGAAAACCCATACACTATCACCTGCGTCAAGATCTTTACTTAATTGAATCTTTAATGCTTCCGAAATAACCAAAACCTTTTCATTGTTAATTGGATCAACATACTCAAGAAGCTCTTCAATTGAATCTCCTCCACTAACTGAATCTAGTATATATGGACTCGCACCCAATTTAGATTCATCTGGATCTTGATGATCAATACCATATATCTCGGTTCTAGTACTGTTATCTACTTGGTTTCCAGCATCAGTTACGCTAACGAAAATATTAAATCCAGAGATTCTATACGCTAGAGAATCAACGTGTTGTACATTCTCTATTTCATCATTAATTTCATTGGGATCAAACCAACCATCAGTACTATTTGCTGATTTTATGAGAATGTCTGCTGTGCCCATTTGTTCATCAATAGTACCTAACATCATTACTTCGAATGAATCGGAGACGATCATTACACCCCCAAACAAAGCAACACTAATGACAAGGGTTATTGTTGTTAAAATATAGCGTACTTTACGTCTTTTCATGTTACGTAATGCGATTTTTAATATTACACCCATATTCCTCTTTTCTCGTTGGTAGTTTTTATTTAAAATTCTAAAAGAAAAATCGAAAAATTTGACACTTCATTCTTAAAATAATTGATAATTTATAAATATGTCAGACTTCAACATATCATATTCCGACATATATCAGCAAGTTGAAAGTATTATTAGCTAGCTTTAAGCTTTGCTAATTTTTTCTCCATCTCAACTTTATTTTTTTCAAAAATTTTTAAAACTAGATTCAACATTTCTATACGTCTGTTGATGATTTCGATTTTTTCTTTATCAGATTTATTCATTAGAATATTTTGTTGGAAAGATTGGTTGAAAAGATGATTAGGGATGTTCTTGATGCTAGTAACTGCTGAAATCATACTTAATAATGATAAATTCATTTCTTGCTGTTTTTCTACTAATTTATTTAAGATTTCTTTGCCTTTTCTGGTTAGGGAATACTCTTTACTTTCCCTTTTCCCCGTTTTCTTCTCTTCATATTCAACTAATCCTTTTTCTGTAAGATTGGAAAGGTATGGATATATTGTTGAATTTGTTGGCTGCCATTCACCAAAAGTATCCTCAGAAATTAATTTCATTAGCTTATAACCATTAGCTGGTTCTTTTTCAAGGGCTAATAAAATTAGCATACTTATATAACCACTTTTCATTGAATTTTCAATATTCTCAATATATTTATCTGTGCTCATAGTATATACTTTATTTTTTTTTTAATATGTCGAATATTTACATGTCTAATACGGGAATAATTTTTTGTATTTAAAATTTATGAACGATAAGAGTTCGCTTGAAAATATTAACAGATTATTATATACATATGTAATAAATGACCTTTTTATGGTACAGATGAAAACTTGGCAGATATTTTATCGAAAATTCAAGATGCTACTTATAATGGTCGCAATAAGTTTGTAAGAAAATGGACAGAAAAGTTTGGTATTAGTGGAAGATTAGAAAATCCACTGGGCAGAAATATTCTAGACAAATAAAATATTATTCATGTAAACAGATTTCTACATTTTTCTCTATTACATCTCGATACCAAAGAGAGCTTTTCTCTAATTTTTAGAACTTGGGAATCCACTTTGCTTCAGCCTCGAACATCTCTTCAACCATTTCATAGATTTGCGTTGTTGAACACACGCTAGCGGTATTAGGATCGAGTAATATGGCGTGATGAATTTTCTCTCGGTTCATTTCGAGGACACCTTCAACTGCTGCTTTTTGTACCATGATATTCGAAGTGCACAACGCTTGACATACGGTTGGTAAGACAATTCCTCCTTGGGGATGTAAGCCATGATTATCGGCAAAAACAGGGACTTCAACGCAACATCCTTTTGGAAGATTAGTAATTAAACTTCCTTCCTTATTAATTACATTTCCGTTAAATCCAAAAGGTTCGTTCGTTTCCATGGCATTAATGATGAAGGGGGCGTATTCTCCTGTGGCTACTTTCTTGTAGGGAAGTTTTTGCTTTTTTAATGCTCTCAATATGCTTCTCTCGAATCTACCTTGCATTTTAACTTGCGTTAAATAATCTGCGGCTTGCTCTATCATGCCCGTAGAGCTCCCCTGAAATTTGTCTAGAAAATCAGGTAATTTACGATAATAAGGAACATATTCGCTTGTATGCCGGGTCTCCTCTGTCATGAAATATCCTCCCGCAGCTTTCATCAAGTCCAAGCGGACTTTGTCATGCTCTCCTAACTTTGGATCCTCTTTGAGGTTTTTCTTAATTAATGGATATGCATCTTTCCATATGGAATTTGGGTCTTCTGAATTCTTATACCAGATTTCAAGGAACCAAGCCATGTGGTTAATGCCAGCGCAGAGAAAAGTAAATTCTCCAGGTTTTAAACCAGCCCAATTTCGCAAAATCATTGCCGTACCTTGAACACCATGACATAGACCAACCGTGGAATCTGGAACGATTGAGTTACAAAACCAAGTATTCATGGCCATTGGATTGGCATAGTTTAAGAGTAAAGGTTTCACTCCGTCGTTATTGGCGTTGTATCCGATTTCTTGCATATCTTGCAGAATTGATTTTAAGGCGCTTGTCGCGCGTAAGAAGCGAAAAACACCACCGGGGCCGATTGTATCTCCTACGGCTTGAGAAACACCATACTTGTAAGGTATTTCAACATCTAACTTAAACGCATCAAGTCCACCTACGTGGATGGATTCTATCACATATTTCGCATCTTCGATTGCTTTTTTTTGATTTGTTGTCTTTTCAATTGTAATATCTTTATCGTCGAAAAAATCTTCCTTGTACTTTTTTACATACCGAAACATTAAATCTAATCTCTCGGCGTGAATATCTTCAAGACAAAGTATAATGTCTTCTTGAAGCGCTGGAAATATAAGGAGATCTGTAAGTAAATTTTTTCCAAAAACGAGGGATCCTGCGCCAATGAAAGTAATTTTCACCACAATAATGATTTTAATACAAATAGATTTTTATAACTTTCTTTTGCTCAAATCCTTGAGACCTTCAATAAAATTTAGAAATGAACTCTTCGAATGAATAAAGATGATTGATTCTATTTCTTCAATTCTTTCAAAAAGTCTGGCATTCTTTGTAATTAGTTTGTTATTATTCCTCCACAAGGTTGGAATCTACAATAATAAATTGTAATGTTCCTGCTTAATTCTCTTAATATTATTTTTATTTCCATTTCGTTAAGATTTCTTCACGTTGAAATACAGCTCGACTGATAAAAAACAAGCAAATGTCAATTAAAGCAAGAATTCCAGCGATTATAAGCAGAGTATTAACATCAATCGTAATCACACTAAATTCTGTAAGAAGGTATAGTACAAAGAATGGAATTACTGCGAGGAAAGCTAATTGTTGGGCTGAGCGGATATCATTCACACGAGAAGAAATTATGACGCTTAATTCTATACTCATAACGCATGCTAGTGGAGCGTCCAAAAGAATCATAATCACAAAGCTCCAATTTGGGAAAAATAAATAACCGACTTTAGCGAAAGTAAAGATATCCATGAGAACCATGAATATAACAGCACTGATAAACACCATAGATATTACGGGTAAGAATGCAGCCAAACACTTGCCAAGTAAGATTTCATCATCGGTAGTTGGGGTTGCTAATAGGGGTTCAAGAGTTTTCTCAGTTTTTTCACCTACGAAACTGTAAGATGCGATAATAGTTGGAATTATCGCAGAAAGGATGATGAAAAAGAAGGAAAACGCATTAAACACCGGAAATAAGAGCTGTACTGGCACATTTCTGTGATTTACAACATACCAAGCTATTAAAGGTAACCCAATTGAAAGAATTAACGGTAAAATTAATGCCGAATAAATGATCAATTTTTTTTTGATAAAAAGACCAATATCTTTTGTAGTTATCGTCCAAACGTTTTTTCTATTCAATTTACTCATTCCTCCTAATCTCTTTCAAATAAATATCTTCTAGGCTTGGAACAAGCTCTGAGATCGACTGAACTTGTCCACCCGCATCTTGTATTGTGCGGATGATGGAAGGATTATCGTGGTGGGGATCATTAACCTCAATGGTCATTTTGTTATTGTCTACCACAATCTTTTCAAATCCAAGAGATTTTATCCCTTTGAGGATCATATCCGTAATTTCATCCACTATAACAATAGATTTCTTTCCCCACAAGGACCGGCGTAGTTCATCAGGAGATCCAATAGCTATTAGAGAGGTATTCAAAATTCCCACGCGATCACAGATTCGTTCTGCCTCATCGAGCATATGCGTATTCAAAAAAATTGTTCGTTTTTCTTTTTTCAGATCAAGGATAAAGTCTCTTACCATTTTAGCCGCTTCTGGATCCAAATTTGCCGTCGGTTCATCCATAAACAAGATTTTTGGTTCATGGACTAATGTCCGAGCTATAGCTAATTTTTGTTTCATTCCTTTGGAAAATGTGCCTACGACCACATCTTTTTTCACCCATAAATCCAACATTTTCAAATAATATTCAATTCGTTCTTTTCGCTTATTTTCAGGACATTGATAAAGTTTTGCATAGAAATCCAGATTTTTATAAGCGGTCATACTTTCATAAAGACCTACATTTTCCGGTAAAAATCCGATCATTTTACGAATCTCAAGAAAGTCCTTTTTATTATCAATGGATAAGTCATTCAATATCGCAGTACCGCTCGTTTTTGATATAAGGCAACATAACATCCTAATTGTAGTTGTTTTACCCGCTCCATTAGGACCGAGTAAACCAAATACTTCACCTTCTTCAATTTGCAATGAAAGATTATCAACAGCTATCAGATTTCCATATTTTTTGGTCAAATTTTCAATTTTAATCATTAATATACATCTTTAAGGTTTAATTTTAAAATTTCATTTTTTTTCTATTCTAAATTTTCAAGTAATACTTTATAGATTTTATATATCAATGGCGAAAAAATTCTTTAAGTTATGTGATTATCTTCTGTTTTCACCTTAGGCTTCCAAATAATCCCGATCACAAATAGTACTATTCCGACAGCAATTAATGCTACGAATGGTATTGAAAAACCTCTTAAAATAAGCAAAACAACGCCTAAAACTGCTATTATACAACCCGCTAATAATAACCTTAATTTCCAGTTAGTAAAAAAATTCATGTTTTCCTCTTCCTATTTATAATTTTAATAAAAAATATTTTATAACCATCAGCAGTCAGTTTATCATAGATTATCGTAGAAACCGACCTCATCAGGAACAAAACCTATAATATTCCTTATCTTCAATAAATCCATCTTGTTGTCTAGGTAACAACCGTTCTGATAGCTTCTTTTTAAGACGATAATAAGTAATATAGAATTTGTTATAATGTTATTCTTATTTTTATGGGTAAAACAACCCACTATTAATTGAAGTCTTATATACATGCATATATACACATGATTAAGAATCAATTATTTAGAACTTAGGAATCCACAATAATGATTTTAATACAAATAGATTTTTATAGCTTTCTTTTGCTCAAATTCTTGAGAAAATGATGCAAGAGAAGGATTCTTGAATAAAAAAGAAAATAAAAGAAAAAAATATTGCTACCTCCACATAGGAATGTAATAGATTAGATTTTTCAAAGGAATTTTCATTGAAATCAGACGCAGAAAATGATGAAGGAAGAAGGATTCTTCATGAAAAATGGATTTTAATTATTAATAGTATCATTTATTATTGAAACTGCTTCTTCAATTCCATTTTCTGCTTGAATTTCAGAACTGAGTCTAGTGGCGTTTTCACTCATTTCTTTATCATTTATAACTTTTTCAATTGCATTTACCAGTCTTATTATTGATAACTTCTTGCGGGGAATAGGTTTTGGGCCAACACCTAATTTTTCAATCATATATCCCCAAAAAGGCTGATCTCCATGGAAAGGTACAACAACTGATGGTACACCTGCTTTAAGACCCGCAGCAGTTGTACCAGCCCCTCCGTGATGTATAACGGCTCGAACACGCGGAAAAAGCCATGAATGTGGCACAGATTCTACCATTAGAACATTATCGGGTAGCTCAGTTTTACTTAATCCACCCCAACCTGAATATACTACAGCACGTTGGTTAGCCTTGTTTAAAGCTTGAAATACCACCTTTGCTGTTTCTTTAGGCGATTTACTGCTCATGCTCCCAAAACCTATATACAACGGAAGAGGCTCATCTTGAAGAAACTCCGTTAGAAATGAAGGAGGAGACCAATTATCTGGAGGATCTAATGACCAAAATCCAGTGATGTGAATATTTTTTGTCCAATCATCTGGTCGAGAGAAGACAGATGGACTTATTCCATAAATAATTGGACCATTTTTTAAGGAATCAGACTTAAATGGACCAAAAAAAGAAGATTTAGATAATCCAAGCACTTGCTCCCGGATTACTTTATCAGTTGGGCGATAAGCTTGCCATACAATCTGCCGAGTAAGACGATGTGATAGTCGGTACCCTCCAAGCCATCTTGGGAACTTAGGGAGGAGTGCTCCAGCAAAGGCCTTAGTGATCGTAAAAGGAATGTTTAAGGCTTGTATTAATGGGATACCTAACTTCTCTGCTATAGAATTAGCTGTAAATAAACCACTTATTCCTGCCATAACGATATCCATTTCACGACAGGCTTCAAGACTTCTATTTGCTAACAATGCCGCATTTTCCCTTAATTCTTTTCCCATTCGAGCCATGGATGTGAGAAGCTTTCCACTTTCTAAGACTTCACGCATTTTTTCACTTCTGATAATATCTTCCATGTTAACCTCAATAGGCCAGAATTCTAATCCGTGATGTTTAACTTGTTTTTCATAATTCTGATTTGTAACCAATCTCACATAATTTCCTGCCTTTACCAATCCATTTCCAAGAGCAAGAAAGGGCTGAACATCCCCCTGACTTCCCGGTGCAATAACAGCGATACGCATTATTTTTAACTCGCTCTAATTTACATTAAACTTTTATTTATTTACAATTATCAATTTTCTTTAAATTTTTCCATCGCATCCTTGAATGCTAAACTCAACCTCTCAATAATAGGTCTTGTGACTAAAAATTGTTTAACTCGCCTTTCTATATTTTTATAGCCTTTGGCAGTTTTTAACTCATCCTTCTCTGCTTTAATTTCGAGATATAAAACATTTAATCCCGTTAGCAATTCAGAATTTGATTTAAAAATGCGGAACAAATACAAATATTGATAATACGCAATTGAATTTAATTCAATAGATCCTTCATTTTTTTTTTAAATCTTCATCTGAAATAGCACTGATTTCTTCTGTATTTATTTCAGAATAATAGACATCATAGTATCCAATAGTATCCCAAAAATCTTGTGTTAATTTTTGGCGATTTGAATCTCTACTATCAAATATTGCGCTGTATACTGATGTATCAAGAAAAATTTTTAATTTTTTCATATTAACTCTGTTTTATTTAGTAATACAAGCTATTTTATAATAAAAAAGAAATAAAATTTTTTGTTATTTGAAATATCTTTTCAAGTTAATTACTATATTCTTTAAAGCGTTTTTCAAGGTTAGGATCTACAAGAGTATCCATTATATATTT